>JABDJF010000789.1 GCA_013002645.1 Myxococcales bacterium | reverse complement strand
CGCGCCCTTCGACGGGAGGCGGGACTCACCTGGGGACAGGTCATGTGGATAGGAGAACGGGTCGCCGCAGCGCTCAGTTATGCGCATTCATTTCGTGAGGGGGAGGTTCACGGGGTGCTTCATCGCGATGTCGCCCCGGGGAACATTCTCATCGACCGAGAAGGCGGCGTGAAGCTCGCGGACTTTGGCCTCGCAAGAGTCCAAAGCGACGAGACCGGGAGCCTCACCCTCGAACAGGAGCTCGCCGGCACCGTTCCCTATCTTGCGCCGGAAGTCGTCCGCGGAGCGCGTGCGACCGCGCACTCGGACATCTACGGGCTCGGCGCGGTCCTCTACGAGCTCGCGGCGGGCACGCCTCCCTTTGAAGCCGCGAACCACTATGAGCTGATTCGAAGGGTAGGGGATGGCGAACGCTCGAACCCCGCGCCTCTTTCGGAGCTTGCGCCAGAATTCCCGCCGGACTTTCACGCGCTGGTGGAGTCGATGTTGGCTCGGGATCCCGATGACCGACCCAAGAGTGCGTACGACGTGCAGCTCCGGCTTGAAGAGAGCGGCGTCGGGCGCGCCGAGCGGCGAGGCCTTGGGCGAGCGGTTCGAGACGTTCAACAAACACTTAATAAGTCGGCGGCCCTGACCGTGGCATCCACGGCGAGCGTTGTTTCGGTGCCAGGCGGCCACACTACTTCGAGCGCCAAAACCACCCTCTGGCGTCGGCGCGCGCTCATGGGCGTTGCGGCTGCTGCGCTGGTGGCGGTCCTCATTCCGAGTTGGAGCGCGTGGTCGAGCGCGAGAACGGCCGAGTCGTCTCCGCCTGCCACTGAGGCCGCAGCTCCCATCCAGGAACCACCCACCGTCGCCACGGCCATCACCACCACGCCCGCCTGGAGTGTTCCGGATGAAGTCGAGTTGGTGCCTCCGGTGTCCATCGCCGCCTTGGAAGAACAAGGGCCACAACGAATCGCACGCGGTCGTGTGGTCATCTACGCGGAGCCTTGGGGCAATGTGTGGATCAATGGAAAACAAGTCGGCCGTTCGCCCTTTCGTGAACGCCTCAGGCCCGGGCTCTACACGGTTCAGGTCGGGGATACCTATCCCGAAGCGCCGAAACGCATTCGGGTGTCGTCCGGCAAGACGCGGGAAGTTTTGATCAAGAGAGAGGCGCTCCAGTGACTTCGGCGCCGAAGTATGAGATCGGAGCGCTCCTAGGCCGCGGCGGAATGGCCGAGACCTTCGAGGCCACGCGCATTAAAGACAACGGCCCCGGGTTTCGGGTCGCCCTGAAGCAAGTGTTGCCTGAGCTTTTGGGGTACTCCCCCGCGATGCGGGAGGAGTTTTTGGCGCGCTTTTCTCGGGAAGCCCGAATCGGGGCGAAACTCGATCATCCGAACATCGTCCGAGTGGTGGATTCGGGCGTCCTCGATGGACGACCGTACATGGCGATGCAGTTGATTGAGGGCGTTTCTTTGGCGGCGCTGATCCGGACCTGCGCGGACCGCGAGATGGAGTTGCCACCGACGGTCCTTACGCACATCGCGTGCGATCTCGGGGCGGCGCTCGAGTATGCGCATCGACATCACGTCCTTCATCGGGACGTGAGCCCTGGAAACGTGCTCCTGAGCGATGCCGGACAATGCCGGCTAAGCGATTTCGGCGTTGCGCGTCTCGTCACGGAAGACTTGGGGCTCACGCGGACCAAGGCATTCATGGGAAAGGTACCCTATGTGGCGCCCGAGACCTTTCACGGGATGGCCGATGAGCTCAGCGACGTGTATTCGCTGGGCGTGGCGCTCACGGAGGCGGCGATCGGCCGGCGACTCTTTCCATCAGCGACGGTGCACGAGTCGATGGCGGCGCGCGTCCAAACCGATGTCCACGGGCTACTGGTCGATGCGCGTCGCGATCTCCCTGCGGGCTTTGCGGAGATGCTCACGCGGCTCACAAGCCACGACCGGAACGAGCGTCCAAGCACCGATGAAGCCCTCACGCGATTCGAACGGATGGCTGGGAGCACTACGAGCACCGCAGAGCACCAGCTCGCCGAGCTCGTGAAGATGGCGAGCGAAGCGCTGATCGCCGAACGGCATGGTTGTGCCGTGGAGGTTCACGACGACACAGAGGGACCTCCCTCCGACCCGGGAACCGCGACGCTCGTCGCAGATCACCATGACCTGGTTCGAGCTGTTGTGAGAGCCACCGTATCGGAGGCGGCATCGTCGGCAGATCTGATCGAAGAGTTGTTGGCAGCCGGGAATCTCGGCCTGGTCGAGGCCAAGCGCGACTACGACCCAAACAACGCGTCAAGCGCCGCGTTCTCCACCTTTGCTCTTCCGCGGGTCAGGGGCGCCGTGATTGAGGCGCTTGCCGTGTTCAGAGGGGTTTCAAGGGGTGCGTATCGCGCTGCAAGGCGAGACGCGGCGGGCGCCCGCGGGGAAGCGACGCGGCCACACGAGGTGAGAACGGAACAGTGGCTTGCGCATCGTCTCGAGGTTGGGGGCCCGTCGCCGAATGTCGAGCCCTTCACCGACATCGAGTGGAGCATGGAAAGGGACGAGCTCCACGCCGCCATCGACCGAATCCCGTTTCGTCGAGAGAGGGAGCTGGTGCGCATGGTCGGCTTGGAAGGCATGGCGCAAAGCGTCGCGGGTGCGAAATTCGGGATTCAGCAGGCGGCCGCCTCTAAGGCGTTGGCGTCGGGTTTCGAAATGCTTCGCGAGCTCCTCGAGATTGGGAGCGCGCTCGACCCCCGACGCCTGCCCGCAACGCTCGAAACCCTCGGCGACTCCGCGCAGAGGGACCTGATCCGTCTCCTCTACCTCGATCGCGTCGATCTCGCCGAGGCGAGCCAGACCCTCGGCGTCTCTCCCTACGAGCTTCGAGCCCGGCACCGCGTCGCCCTCGAAGCGATCAAGAGGACCGTGCCGCGGCCCTAGAAGGGGCTTGTGGGCTCTCTTGCTCGGCGGCTTTCGAGCGCGTTCCTGGCGGCCGAGCCGGAGACCGATGAACGTTGCCTCGTTGCGTGTCCCCGTGGCGGCCCTCTTTCCCGTCGCGCCCTGTCTCGATGCCAGCGCCAGCACCCAACCGCTGCTAGAACTCGATCCTCCATGGAGCTTTCGACGGCCTATTCCCTTCCGGCGCTCAGGACGCTTGGACCAAGCGAGATGGAACGTTTTCGCGAAGATGGCTTTGTCGTCATCGAGAACGTGCTCGACGAGGCACAGCTCGAGGCGTTGCGCGCTAGCCTGCCGAAGCTCTTCTCGGGCAAGTTCGACACCGGCGTCTATCCGGACGAGTGGTACTGGCGCGAAGGGATGAGCTTGCCCGACGTGACTCGCCACATGGCCAACGCTTGGAAAGCGGACCTCACCGTGGCCAAGCTCGCGCTGTCCGCTGACATCGGTCGAGCGGCGGCGCAGCTTTCGGGCTGGACCGGTGCGCGATTGGGGCAGGATACGATTTGGTGGAAACCTCCAAAGACCAAAGCCGTTTCATTCCACCAAGACTCCTCGTACATGGATTTCCTCGATCCGCCGAGGACGATCACCTGCTGGGTGGTGCTCGATCAAACGCATCGCGACGCGGGAACGCTCGAATATGTTGCCGGGTCCCATCGGTGGCCGTTGACGCAAATCCCTGAAGGCTTTCATGCGCCGGAGGACCATCGCGCTTTGATGAAACGAGCCGCCATCGAGGCGGGGGAGCTCGATGCGAAGACGGTTCCCATCGAAGTGCCAGCGGGGTCGTGCGTGTTCCACTGCGGCGAAATCTGGCACGGCTCCGGTCCCAACCTGACGAGCGACCGAGCGCGTCGTTCGATCGGCATCCACATGGTGCAGGTAGACGCGCAATTTTCGAATCGGAGGGGTGGCTACATCTATCGTCGCTACCAACGCACGGGCGACCCGGCGCTCGACGAAAGTTACTTTCCGATCCTCTGGGCTGACGACGGTCGGCGCACCGATTGGATCGAGGGGTACTGCGCATCGGGCAGACGCGGGTGAATTGCCGGCCCGATCGAGCCCCAGCCATAGCAGCTTCTTCCGATCTGCTACCCTCCACCACATGCGTTTCTGGGCAGTACTCGCGGCGCTCGCGCTGATGACGGGCTGCAAGGCGAAGTGGACGCCGTGCGTGTACCTCGAGATCACGGCGCGCGACACCGCCGGCAAGCCGGTGTGGCTCCGCTACGAAAACGCGCGCTACCGCGTTCTCGATACCGATCCGCTCACCATCGAGTGGGAGCACACACGCTGCATCGACATCGAGTCCGAAGCCGGCACCGTGGAAGAGGTGTGCGG
>JABDJF010000762.1 GCA_013002645.1 Myxococcales bacterium | reverse complement strand
GTCCGCGGCCGGCTGACCCGCTGCCGCGGTGGGCGCGGGGGCCTCCTCGGGCGTGGCAGAGCCCGAGGGCGCCTTCTTACAAGCCGGCAACACGAGCAAAGCAACGATCACAGTCGTGAACAGTCGTAACGACATTCGAGAACCCCTTCCGAAATCCAAAGGCGCGGGGACAGTCTCGCGTGCCCGCTTCTCTTGGTTCCTGGGGACTCTATCACAACCGAGTAAATATCCACCCGGGTGGATATTAGCTATCCACCCCGTGCCCGACCGCCGAACGATACGAAGAAGTTGAGCGACAAGACGTGTGCGAGCCGGTTGGGCTGCCGCGAGAGGAATACATTGAGGTAGCCGACCTCGACGCGCAGGAGGGCCTCGGGCGCGTAGACGGCAAGCCCCAAGAAGACGCGGTTTTGGTCGAAGCCCTGCGCTGCCCACCCGGCCCCTTGGATGCCGACGAAGACCTCGTCGACGAATGCAATGCCGACGGGGACCCGCTGCTTCGGCCGGTAGTTCAGCCGGACGAACTGACGAAAGCGGTGGGCGGTTCCGGTCGGGCCGGTTTGAAAGCGCTGCTCGAAGCGAGTGCGCGACTGGAGGAGGAGGCCCGAGACCTGCGTCGACGTGAGCGTGAGTTGCTCCCAGACGCGGTGCTCGTCTTGGCGCTCTCCCGTCGCATCGACCCACGTGGGCGTCCATGCGTAGCCAAGCCAGATCGAGCCCCACGGTGCGAACGCGAACCCTACCCCGGGACGAAGAATGTAGACGGTGCCGCTTTCGCTGCGCCGCGCGTGCGTATCGAACCAAAAGCTCGGGCTTGGGGTCTTCTCAAACACCCGGCCCGTGAAGAACAGCGCCCCCCAGAGCTCGAAGTCCGACTCCGTCTGCGCCGAAGCGGGCGCCTCGATCGCCCCGACCATGGCAACCAGCAGGAGGAGCCGTGGGAACCACAGACCAGCGCTTCGGTTGGCTCCCTCTTTCATGGCGATGGCGCGACCTTAGGGCGTGTACCAAATCGGCGAGGTGTACGCGCGCTCCTGATGGAACCCGCTGTCGCCTTTGGGCAGCTTTGCGCCGATGCGTTTCGCGTCATACGCAGTCCACTTCGGTGTAGGGATCTCGATGACGCGCACGTAGTAAAACGCGCGCTCACCTGGGTCGAAATCCGGGTCTGTCCAGGCCGTCGCGAGCATCGGCGAACCGATCGAGTTGCGGTAGCTGGCATTCGCGACATCGACCGTGTTGCCGACCGCGGGTAGCTTGCCGCCCTTGCGGAGCTTCCTCTTGCCCGACCAAGCGACGTCGTAGACCTTTTCGTTCAGCTTGCCGGACGCGTCCAGCCACCCTTTCACGACCTGGACGCGATCAAGATGCGCGCCGTCCGGGTCTTTGGCGGCCCAAATCAGGAACGACGCGGACTTGCCCTTGGGTGCGCTGCTCAGATCGCCACCCATCGGCACGCCGCGCGCGTAGCCAAGTTTCTCTGGTCGTGGCGTTTCGAGGTCGTCACCGATGAAGTCCCAGCCGCCAAACAACCGAACCGTCATGCGGGGACCGGTCGTCGCGTACACCTCTTTGCGCCTCATCGCGTCGAGAATGCCCTTGCGCGTGTTCTCACTCGCCCACACGGCCGCGAGCCCGCCCGCGACCTGCTCCCAGGCGTACGAAGTGAGGCTCTCGTCGACCGGCGACTCCAGAATCTTGTACTCGGCCCGCTTTTCGTTGTCGGGCTCCAGATGCGAAGCTTTGCCGAAGAAGTTGGTCTCATTCGCCGTGGCAAGCCCCGTGTGGGAATCCGTCGCGCCGACCATGCCGAACTTGAACGGATTCGCTCCGAGCTCTGCGTCGAGCTGGAGCCCGAGCTTGAGTGCAGAGCGCGCGTACTCGTAGGGGAGCATCTCGGGCGTCTTCGGCTCGTATCCCACGATGTCGCCCTTGTCCCAGGTCCCGTAGTCCGCGAACTCGTCGTTGGGGGAAAGCGCAGGATGGGCTTCGCCGTCGCCCTTGATCTGAGTG
>JABDJF010000757.1 GCA_013002645.1 Myxococcales bacterium | reverse complement strand
GTTGTGCCCTCCGGCGGAGAGCCCGACGATAAGCTGTTCCTGCCTCCGAAGCCGGTGGGCGACACGAAGAACGGTTCGCTCGTCGGTGTGCACGCCCTGCTTGCTTTCGACGTCGGGGGACCACCATCCGCCATTGTCCGTGTTCTTCATGTCCATGGTGAGGGCGTCGAGGATCTCGACGTTCGTCCAGTTGTTCAAGACGTTGCGAAACGCGGCGAGGCTTCGGCTCTTCCCTCTCTCTTGGTCATAGGTCTTCCACTCATATTGGGCGACTTGTCGCGTCTCAAGGCCCGACTCGGTTCCTTCGGTGACTGCGTTCGGTCCCACATATTGGCATCCGGTAACCGCGAAGTCGGTGTAGTGGTCCCCGCCAGTGTCTCCATCGCACCGAATGTCAATGGAGCTGTCGAGGTTCGGCAGGTAGCGGTGACTGGGAAAGAGCTTGCACTCTTCGGAGTCATAGCAGACGCCCGCGCTGAGACGTCGCAGGCACCGCGCCTCGATTGCCTTCCATCCGTCGCCACCCTGTTTCGCGCAGTATTCTTCGGGCGTAACGGAAGAGTTCACCTTAGCCGCGACGCCGAACATCGTCACGAGCGCGAGAACGCCGAAGACGGCGAGCAACTTCTGGTATGTTTCCTTCACCTCCGGCCTGCCCCGTTTAGAAATTTACGAGTAGATAGCAACGATTTCACGCGTGCCCCTACATCTTCGGTCGGTGGCGGATGGGTTTCTTCCTTCTCTCGACCTCGTCGAGGGTAGCGACCTCTGCGGCTGTGAGGATGGGCTCGGGCTTCTACTCGGACTTCCGCGCGGCGAACGAACGCTCGGCTGCTTCAATCTCGTGACCTATCTCGGTGCGCGCTCCTCCGGGGAGTCGGTGCTCGGCGGTCTTCACTCGTTGAGGGCGAATCTGAGCGATTGCGCGTTGGAGGCGGCCAAGTCGGACGATGTTTTGGCGGTTTCTGGCGCGTGCTTTCCGCGGAGTCGCGTGGTCAAGACTGCGAGCTAGAGTCTCACCATGCGCTTCTCGCGGCAGCATGTCGATGATGGACTACATGAACAAACAGTCGCCAAGAGATGCTCTCCATTGACCGAGGCGATCTTAGCGCTGACGCTCTTGAGCGATCTCCAACCCTCTCTCCGCCGCAATTTTCGCCAGTCGGCTCTGTGTCTGCCTCGATCCGACCAGCGTGAGGCGCTGCCCCTGGAACCGTTGCTCAGCGAACCTTACCAGGTGCTCGAGCGCACCATCGCGGGCGTGGCCAAGGAGCTCGATTGCTCCCGCCGATTCTCGGAGTCGTACACCGCCCGGCAGGTTGTGAACGATACTGCCCCGGCTCGTGTGTGAGCGAGGAGAGGGGAGCTTGCGAGACCAGTTCTGATCGCTCTTGATTGCGGGTCCTTTCGACTGCCGAGCGAGACGGCGGATGGCGCGTGGGTCTCCTCGCGAAGCCCGTACGGCCAAGAACTCCTTCCAAGATCCAGGACCAGGGTCCTGGGCTGCCATTCTCCATCCCTTGATCTTCACCCCAAGCTTGCGCTCACCAGCGCTTCTCTCGAAGGCAAGCATTCGGTAGAGCCTGCGCTTATCGGTCCCTGACACAGGCATAGCGGCAATCGCGTGATGCCTCAGCTTGAAACGCCGTCGGTGCGCGGCTCGGGCCGCATCGATCTTCGAGGACAACGCGTCGCGTAGCTCCTCACGACGAGTCCGTGCCGCGCCGAGGGCGTCCTGGTACTCGCGCCAAAGCCCGTCCTCTGACGCCTGCCCAAGCGGGTGCTCGAAATACGCGTCCACTTGGCCGCGGGCGACCTCGGCCGCGGACGGACCCCGAACGAACTCGCCGAAGCGCTCGCAGAGCCTTTGTTTAGACCAGTCACGCCCCAAGGCCGACGCTTTGCAGGCGAGGTTGGGCCGGGTCGCGTCTACCACCGCAAGTCCATTGCCCCGTCGGACCAGGCGTACCCCAAACCGCGCTAGCTCTTCATGGAGTGCTCCCCACGATTCGATACGATGTAGCGCCACGCCGCCGTCCATGCTTCGCCGAGCCCAGCGAGAGAAACTTTCTATCCCATGATGGGCTTCAAAATCGCGGGCTTTGTGGCTCAGAGAAGGACCCGGCGTTCGGTCTACCCGGCGGAGCCCGAGCTCTTCTTCGAGGACGCTCGCCAGCGTCTGATACGCAGGGATGGCTTTGTAGGGGTGGTGGATCTTCAGCGTCTCCGGGTGGATCTTGTTCACCGCGACGTGAAGATGCTCGTGCTCCTGCTCACTATGGCGCACGGCGATGTATTGGTGCTCCTCGAGCCCTGCAGCCCGCACCGCACGGCAAACAACGTCCTCGAGCTCCGTCGAGGTGAGCCGCCGGTCCTCTGGATGAAACGAGATGATCAGATGGTAGGTCCGATCTCCCTTGGCCCTCACGTTCCCGTCTTGGAGTAACTCCATGACGTCCACGGCCAGCTCCGCGTCTTCGCGCCGGTCGAGGCCCGCCAGGTTTCCGGTCATGTACCAAGTGCATCGCTCTCCGCCTTTTCCTCGGAGCATGTAAGGGACCAGCTTCGACAGGCTCGAGACCGCGTTCTTGTCCCTTGGTTCCTTGGGCGTGATGATCATCGGGAGCGAACAAGGCGCGCGATGACGCGCCGGAGCTCGATCGCGTTGCGCTCCACCTCGACCAGCGTTCGGCGAAGCGCAGCCTTCTCCTCGCGCTCGGTCAGTGCCTTTTTGAGCAAGCCACCAAGGCGGTTTTGCTCTCGTTGAATCCTCAAAAGATCCTGAACCTCCTGACGCGTGCGCGCGCTCGGGATCTCGGCCTCAAGGAGCGCGCGCCGCATGACCTCGTTGCGCTTGAGCCCACTCGCCCCCGCCAGGCACTCGAGGCGAGCGACATGCTCGTCGGTAAGCCGCACGGTGAGCCGGTGTTTCAGGTCCCCCACACGAAGATCATAAACATCGCGATCGCCTTGTCTAGCAAGAACGTGAGTCCACGCGCGCGAATAAGCCGAAGGCGTTGAGCGCACTAACCACGTGACCGATCACGCGATCAGCGAGTGAGGCGCGTGCAGTTTTGGTGTCTGCCAAAACTATGCCTTGCCGCAACTTCGCTCTCTGTATTTTCTTGGAAATCTCCGCGGTTAATCTGTGTTTGTCTGCATTGCTCTGCATTCTCTTGGATTGCTCTGCATTGTCCTGTGTTTGTC
>JABDJF010000754.1 GCA_013002645.1 Myxococcales bacterium | reverse complement strand
GAGCAGCTGACGGCGGCCGACCACCACCGGGACCCCGTGAGAGGTCACCGCGGTCACGCCCAAGCCTTCACGGACGCGCTGCTTGCGCACCGTGGCCGAGGCGCCGCCGTGTTCCTCCGCATAGCGTCGGACCGCGCTTGCAATTGGATGATCTTCGGCAGCCCGCTCGGCGGCGGCCGCGAGCCCGAGAACACGCGCGAGGTCGGTCTCCCCGAGCGAATGGGCCTGCTGCACGACCGGCTCGCCCGCCGTGAGCGAACCTCTCAACAGGACGGCGGTCGTGCTGGCCCGCCCGGCATCGCGGAGGGCGCGTGAGCTTCCGAAAAACATGCCCCTTCGGGCCGAAGCAAGCGCGCCCGCGTCCAAGGGAACGTCGAGCGACGCCAGCAGCGCAAGCGTCGGGACCCCCAGAAGAAGGGTCGCGGCCCCGGCTGGCCCTGTCCAGATCAATGCCGCGACGCTTGCCGGCGCCAGTACGAGCCAGCTCCAGTGGGTGACCGCGAAGCGGAGACGCGAAGCCGCCGCGAGCTCCTGCTGCATGCGTCGTCCCAGCTCGACCGCGCGAACGATTCCGCATTCCTGACCGGTACGGCGAACCCGAACCGTGACGGCGCCCTCGAGAACTCGCGTGCCCGCCAACATGAAGTCACCTTCCGCATAGGCCCGCGACTGCGCCGCGTTCGGAAAGCGCAGGGCCAGCCCCGAGCCCTGCTCGATCACCCCATCGGCTGGCGCGAGCTCGTCCTCCAACACGACGGCGAGGTCTCCTTGGCGCAGGCTGGCCGCGGGCACCTCCTCGTAGGCGGAGGTGTCGCCGGTGGGGATTCGCGCGCTGCGAGGCAAAGTTCCGCGGAGCGACGCCGCAGCGCTTCGCAACGATGCGGAGAATGATGCGTGAAGCCAGTTGCGAAGCGAAACCGCGACGGCAGCGACGCTCGCGCCGACGAGTGACCAGCGCTGTGTCTCCGGGTCGGTGGCCATCAGCGCGGCAACCGACGCGAGGACGAGGCCGAGCGGGGCGATGACGCTGAGCGAACGCGTCGCCTGGATGTTGCGGAGCGGAATGCGCGCGTTCACCGCGGCGCAGAGCACGACGAGGAAGGCTCCCAGCCATACGACCTCGCGGCCGGGCGACAGCAGAAGTAGCGCAAGAGTCAGAAACGCCAGGCCGGTCGCGAGGATCGGATCATACTGACCCGCACGGCTGGATTCGCCCTCGGCTCTGGTCGCATCGTCCCTCGTGACGGTCGCTTCCCGCACGAGCTCCGGAATGGAGGGGCGCTCCACGCGGGCTCGTTCGGAAGGCCGGCCCACAGGGGCGTCAAACTCTCGCTCGCCCAACTGGAAGCGCAACTGGCACGCCTGGTCACAAAGAAAGCGGGCTCCGTCTTGCAGCCAAAGCACACGGCGAGCGCGAAGCGGGTTGACCGCCCGCCCGCAGGCGGGGCAGGGCTGAGACGGGAGGTGCGGCCGTGCCGGTTGCATCTATCAGGGCTCCTACGAGGAATCGACATTGGGTCAAGGACGCGGTAAGGGAGCGCCCGGAGGCGAAATGACGACGCGTGTAGAAACCGACTCGATGGGCCCGATCGAGGTGCCTGCGGACAAATACTACGGCGCGCAGACGATGAGGTCGCGCATGAACTTCCGAATCGGTACCGAGCGTATGCCGATCGAAGTGGTTCGCGCATTTGGAATCCTCAAGAAGGCTGCCGCCCTGACCAATCGCGACCTCGACAATCTCGATCAGGACGTGTGCGATTTGATCGTGCGCGCCGCCGACGAGGTCATTGAAGGCAAGCTCGACGCGCACTTCCCGCTGGTCGTTTGGCAGACCGGCTCCGGAACGCAGTCCAACATGAACGTCAACGAGGTCATCTCGAACCGCGCGATCGAGCTTGCCGGTGGCGAGATGGGCAGCAAGAAGCCAGTCCACCCCAACGACCACGTCAATCGATCGCAGTCGTCCAACGACACGTTCCCAACCGCGATGCACATCGCGGCGGTCCTCGCGGTCGAGGCGATGGTCCCCAAGATTGTGCTCCTCCGCGACACCCTCGACGGCAAGGCCAAGGCGTTCGCGCAGATCGTGAAAATCGGCCGGACCCACCTCCAAGACGCCACCCCGCTTACGCTGGGCCAGGAGATCAGCGGCTGGGTCTCGCAGATCGACCACGGGTTGGCGGCGGTCGAGGCCACCATGCCTCAGCTTCGTGAGCTCGCGCTCGGTGGGACGGCGGTCGGGACCGGACTGAACACGCATCCGAAGTACGCGGTCGACGTCGCGGCGAAAATCGCCGAGCTCAGTTCGACAGCGTTCGTCTCGGCGCCCAACAAGTTTGCAGCCCTTGCCGCGCACGACGCGTTCGTCGGCACCAGTGGCGCCCTCAAGCAGCTCGCCGTGGCGCTGATGAAGATCGCAAACGACGTGCGCTGGCTTTCCTCTGGACCGCGCTCGGGCATCGGCGAGATTCGGATTCCGGAGAACGAGCCGGGTAGCTCGATCATGCCGGGCAAGGTCAACCCGACGCAGTGCGAGGCCATGACGATGGTATGCACCCAAGTCATGGGCAACGACGCGACGATCGGAATCGCAGGGTCGCAGGGCAACTTCGAGCTCAACGTGTACAAGCCCGTCATGGCCTACAACTTGCTCCAGTCGATTCGGCTGCTCGGTGACACCTCTCAGAGCTTCAACGACCACTGCGCGGTGGGCATCGAGCCGAATCTCGAGACCATCGACGACAAGCTTCGCGGCTCGCTGATGCTGGTGACGGCGTTGAACC
>JABDJF010000167.1 GCA_013002645.1 Myxococcales bacterium | reverse complement strand
GGGGAGGCTGCGCGATGCCGAATCGTTCGAATTCTTCGTTTCCTTGCTCGAGAGCCCCGAGTCTGCGGTGTTCGAAGTTGCCCATGCAAGCCTGGTGCGCCTGAGTTGCCAGGACTTCAACCGCAGCCAAAAGAAATGGAACGCCTGGTACGAGAAACACCGTGTAGAACACCGCGTGGTTTGGCTCATCAACGCGCTACTCCACTCCGACGAGCGCTTGCGCCGGCGCGCCGGTGAAGAGCTCAGGCACCTCACCCAGGAGGACTTCGGGTATGAGCCCGGGAAGTCCAAAAAGCTACGGGCCGCGGCACAGAAGAAGTATCGGACCTGGTGGGTGGGCGTCGGTTTTCGGATGTTTGTGGAAACACCGCCGGGCAGCTCTGGCCATGCGGACAGCCGGTGATAGACTCCGCCCGCACCGCCTAGACGAGCTCCCATCGTGCGAATCCCGAGGCTCCTAACCATCCTGGGTCCTGCGTCCGTTCTCTACGTTCTGGCCGCGCGGGCTTCTTCAAATGCAGCGGCCTCCCCGGACTGGTTTCTGGTCACGCTCTCCCTCGCACTCTCTTTGACGCCTCTCGCCGTGCTGGGGTCCTGGTCGAGTCGTCGTGGCGCGTCTCGGCTGGCGTTCATGGGGGTGAGCCTCGCCATCGCGATGGCGTCCGCACGCACCGCCTCCCCGCTTCTCGAGCTCACTCACGATATCGCCTGGTTGCTCACGACACTGACGATGCTCGATCTCGTCTTGCCCCGCGATACCGGGCCACTCGTCCGATTTGGGGCCCTTGGCGCGCTTGCGTTGGCTGCGTTCTTCGGGGCCGGCCTGGCGCAGCAGGGGTTGCTGCCGGAAATGACTTTTGCGGTCGTGGTCGTCCTCGGGATTCTGGCGACGGGCGCGCTGCACCAAATTGTGCTCGTTGGCAGGGGACATGTGGTCGAGGGCGGCTTGTCCGGGATCGCGCTCGCCGGCCTCGCCGTGGGTCTCGCCTACTGCTGGTTCGGTCCCTTCGAAGGCGTTCTCGCCACGACGGTCGAGTTTGGCGTGGCTTCTCTGCTCTGGCTCGGGCACCTCGCCTGGCTCGATCCGGGATGGCGCTCGCTGCGGCGTGTCGGTGTGCCGGTCGTCATTGCCTCCGCTCTTTGTTTTGCCGTGACCCTGACCTTCGCTCCTGACGCGCCCCTGGCGCGATGGCAGCTAGGCCTTTTTGCGCTCGGCTCTGGGGTGCTTTGGTGGCTCACCTTCTCTTTGGTTCGAAGGCTTTCCAATCGAGCCGTATGGAGCACTGCGGGCCGCCTCGCCGACGCCGCGGAAGCTGCGAGAGCTCGCCTGGCTGGGGGTGCAGCACTCGATGAGGTCGCCGTCGGAACCCTCGTGCCGTTTGGCCATGTCTTCGAGGGTGGCAAAGGCTCCCCTCCCGCGCTCTACACCCTAGAACCTGCGCTGCGGCTTCGGCTCGACGCTGGGGAGCGAGCGAATGTTAGGGCGGCCAAGGCGCCTGCGGCGATCACGCGCGCGCTCCTCGCCGACGGTCACCAAGGGGTCCTCGATCTCGTCGATCTGCGAGCCCGAGTCGTTCGCGAGCCATCGATCCGAGAGCTCGTCGACACCATGGAAGACCACGGCTTGGGCTGCGCGCTGCCGTGCGTCCACCTCGACCACGTTGAAGGCGTGCTTCTTCTGCCGCGAGGCGATCGGTCGGAGGCGCTGTCGGGCACCGAGCTCGATGAGCTCGGACGCTTGGCAGATTCGCTTGGCGGGGCGCTGGCCTCGGCCCTCGCGCAGCGCCGGGCCGACAGCCACATTCACGAGCTGTCCACGCTGCGGCGCGAGGCCGAAGACCGAATCACGGCGCTCGAAGGGGAGCTCGACCAGGTTCGGGGCCAGTGCGACGTGCTCGGTCGCGGTCTTGCCGAGGATCGTACCCTGCACGTGGCGTACAGCCAGTCGATGCGGCGCGTGCAGACGCGCGCCATCGAGCTTGCCCCACTGGCCGATCCAGTCCTGCTGGTCGCTCCGGCAGGCTCTCCGGTTCTGCCGGTTTCCCGGTTCATTCATGACCGCGGGCCGCGTTGGAAGGCGCCGTTCGTCGTCGCGGATTGCTCGGCCGCACCGCCAGACCAGGTGGCCCGTCTGCTCTTCGGGTCCCAGACGGATAGCCGCACCGGTTGGTTTCAGTCCGCCGGGGGCGGGACCTTGCTCCTGCGAGACCTCCCGGCGCTCTCCAAGACGAATCAGGCGCGGCTTGCTTCGACGCTGGGCGAGCCGGATGCCGAGGCGCATGAGAGCGATGAACCTCGACGGGTGCGACCAAGGATCATCGCGACAACGCGTGCGCCGCTGGACGAGCTCGAGCTGCGAGGTGCACTCGACTCCGAGCTCGCGAAACACTTCATGCGCCCGGGTCTCACGATTCCCCGGTTGAGCGACCGCCGCGAAGACGTTCCTTCGCTGGCACTCCTCGCCATTGACCGGGCATGCCGGGTGCTTGCGCGCGACCCCGTCGGCATCACGGAAGAGGCGATGTCCGCTCTCGTGGATCACGATTGGCCCGGTGACGTGGCCGAGCTCGAGCTGATCATCGAGCTCGCCGTTGCCAAAGCATCTTCGAAGACGATCGGGCTTCGCGATTTGCCTCCGCTCGCTTGGCCCGGCGCCGAAGAAGACGAACCGCTGACCGGTACCTACATCGAAGTCGAACGTCGTCTCCTCGAGCGCGCCCTTCTCCGGTCCGGGGGCA
This sequence comes from Myxococcales bacterium, assembly GCA_013002645.1. Lineage (GTDB taxonomy): Bacteria > Myxococcota_A > Polyangia > Polyangiales > Houyiibacteriaceae > SG8-38. The sequence continues at coordinate 5,708 of JABDJF010000167.1, read as the reverse complement.
ACAAGAGTGAGGCCGCGCGCATGTTGGGGCTAAAGCGTACGACTTTCCTCGACAAACTCCGGCGTCACGGGCTGGAGCAACGAGCGCCTCATGACCTCGGGGGCACGGCCGTTGGCTGAGCCGATGCGACCGATTCTCCTTTGGGACGTGATGGGCACCCTCGTGCACGATCCGTTTTTCGAGGAGATGCCCGCGTTCTTCGGACTGAGCTTCGAGGAGCTGCTGGCCGTGAAACATCCAAGCGCCTGGGTCGAGTTTGAACGCGGTGAGCGTAGCGAGAAGGATTTTCTCAATGTCTTTTTTGCAGACGGTCGTGAATTCGATCGAGAGGGCTTCGTGCGCCTCGTTCGCGATTCGTACCAATGGCTGCCTGGCCTCGAAGAGCTCCTGGCGGAGCTGCAGCGCGCGGGATGCCGCATGCACGCGTTTTCCAACTATCCGGTTTGGTACCGACTCATCGAAGAACGCCTCGGGCTGTCCCGATTTATCGATTGGACGTTCGTCTCCTGCCTTACTGGGCTTCGCAAGCCGGACTCGGCAGCCTACGCACAGGCTTTGGATGTGCTCGGCGTGGCGGCAGAGCGCTGCGTCTTCATCGATGATCGGGTCGACAACTGCGAAGCTGCGCGAGATCATCGAATTCACAGCGTGGTCTTCGAAGGGGTCGAGCCTCTGCGCGCCTCGCTCCGGGAAGCCGGCGTGCTCTAATCAGTCGGGGTGGTTCTTCGCCCACCAGCGCTGGTAACTCGCCTGGATCGTCAGGAACTGGTCACGGTCGGCGGTCTCGGACAATGGCTGCAAGAAGCGGGTCAGATGCCAAAGCTCGCGCGACGCGAGCAGACGAATGTTGGCCCGCCCGTCTCCAAGGCCTTCGATCAGCCACTGAATGCGATTTTCGTGGCCACGTTCCGAGAGCCAGCGCAGCCAAGGGTCCCGCGAAAAGCCGAAGTCGTGGGCGGTCAGCACCCTGAGCCCAACACGGCACGCCGTTGCGATGCCGCGATCGGAGTCGGCCAACAAATCGACAAAGAGGGCCGCCGAGGCTTCGTCGCGCAGCTGGGTGAGCGCCGATACGGCCCGGCGCCTCACGGGGAGCGGTTCGGCAACCTCGGCCGCACAGCGGCGGAGCTCGCCGAGCGCGCTTCGGTAGAGCGCTTCATGCTGATAGGCGCTCAGCAGGTGGAGCGCGACGCGCCGGCATTCCCGGTCTTCGTCGAGTGATGCTTGCATCAGTGGCTCGATCAAGCGGGGGCTCGAATACGCCGCGCAGATGACAGCCGCGTAGTAGCGAACCTTAGGCGCCGGATGCCGCATCAAGCGGGCGAGATAAGGGATCGCCTCTCCTTCGAACGCAGCGAGGGCGGCAGCGATCGCCGAGATTTCGTCGGGACGCTGCAATCGGGAGTCTGTCGCCAAGGCCTGGCGCCAGAGTGGACCCGGGAAGCTCTTGGCCATCTCCTCGAGGGCGAAATTCCCCAGCGCCATCAGGCGCCGCACCACGGGTGCGATTTCGCTCGGGCCGAGCGTGACCAGCTCGTCGACGAGCGTTCGCGCGAGTTCGACGAGGTTTTCCTTGAGCACCGGTTGGCTGTCCGAGCCCCGGTCGGCTGCCGCGGGCGCCTTGGTGCGCACGCGCGACCCGCTATCCTCCGTGCCGCCCTCCGGCGCCCCCGGAATCACACCCGCGGGCAGCGGGTACTTTCGCCTCGGCCCAGCCATCCCCGCGATTATACCAGGACCACGGCGTTTTTGGTGCGGCTGACTAGTCTTGTCCCGTTTTTGGGGCAAACTTCCGCGCTATGTACAGGATGGTCGTGCGGGAGCTGGCGGGTCCGGAGGCCCTGGAGCGCGAGGAGCTGAGCGAAGTGCACGCTGGTCCGGGCGAGGTCGTCATCGACGTGAAGGCGGTGGGCTGCAACTTCTTCGACATCCTCATCACCGAAGGCAAGTATCAAGTTAAGCCGGAGCTTCCATTTTCGCCCGGTGCCGAAGTTGCAGGAATCGTCGGAGCCCTCGGCAAAGGTGTCTCGCGGTTCTCCGTCGGCGATCGAGTGAGCGCCTTACTCGAGTACGGTGGTTTCACGTCGACCGTGTCCGCGCCTGAAGGGCGGGTCTTCCCCATTCCCAGCAGGATGACTTTCGAGGAAGCCGCGGCCCTCGGCCTCGTTTATCAAACTTCTTACGTCGGGCTCGTGAATCGCGCGCGCCTCGAGGCGGGCGAAACGCTCCTCGTGCACGCAGCGGCGGGAGGAGTAGGGCTCGCTGCGGTCCAACTCGGAGTAGCCCTCGGCGCGAAAGTCATCGGCACGGCTGGGACGACGGAAAAGCTCGCGCTCGTGAAACAACACGGGGCGCACGAAGTCATCAACTACCGAGAAGAGGATTGGGTCGAGCGGGTCAAAGAGTTGACCGCGGGGCGCGGGGCGGATGTGATATACGACCCCGTTGGCGGGGATACCTTCGACCTATCGACCAAATGCATCGCTTTCGAAGGGAGAATTCTAATCATCGGCTTCGCGAGCGGTCGAATCCCGTCTGCGAAGATGAACCGCGTCCTGGTGAAGAACTTCTCTTTGGTGGGGCTTCACTGGGGGCTCTACTTCAAGAAGAACCCGGAGGTGATTCAGGAAGCCCAGGAGGCCATCGTGCGCCTCCATTCAATGGGCAAAATCGCGCCACTAGTCTCTGCGACGCATCCTCTCTGCGACGCCGAAGCCGCCCTTGCTGCGCTCGCTGGCCGCAAGACGACCGGCAAGGTGATCCTCATTCCCTAGCCCGCCGAGCGTTCGGCGTCTGGAAGCGCCGACTGGCAGCGTTCGATGACCGCGTCGATGACGCCGGAGTGACTGCCGAGCGGGGCCGCCATCGAAAAGCGGACGCCCTGGTGTCGGGCGGCGGCTTCTGCGACAAGGCGTGGCAGGTCCTCGGTCACGTGTCGCCCGGGGGCCAGCATGAACGGGTGAACGACCACCGTCGTCGCACCTTGCTCGACGCAGCGAGCGAGGCCGTCGGCGATTGTGGGCTCTGCGATCTCCATGTGGGCAGCCTCCACGATGCTTTCGGCGCCGAGGCGCTTCTTGACCAAGGCGGCTACTTCGTCGAGCATCGCGTTGGCCGCAGCTCGTCGACTACCATGGTCGATCAAGAGTACCGCCGGCCGCTCGCCCGTCGTTCGTCCGTTCGCGCCGGAAAGAGCCATCGTGCGTATCTGGGTCACTGGCCCCACGGTGTCAAGAACTTCGGCCGGGGCACAGCGCTCAAGCGCAGTCCAACAGCGCGCGCTTGACGGAACCAACGTAGCTGCCGCCAAACAGGTTCACGTGTACCAGAAGAGGGTAGAGCTGATAGAGGGCGATTCGTTCCGCCGCGCCCGGCCCGAGCGGTCGGGCTTCGGCATAAGCGGCAAAGACACGTTCGCCGAAGCCGCCGAAGAGTCGCATCATCGCCAGATCGATTTCCCGGTGACCCCCGTAGACGGCAGGATCGATCAACGCTGGTTGCCCCTCGCCATCGACGTGCAGGTTTCCTCCCCAGAGGTCGCCATGTAGGCGGGCCGGAGGCTCTGCCGCGCCGACTCGATCGGGAAGAACGCGCTGCAAGGCGTCGAAGGCGGAACGCATCGCGGAATCGATCAAGCCTCGGTTCGCTGCGAGCTCCAGCTGCGGCTCGAGCCGGGACGACCAGTAAAAAGAGGCCCAGTCGTCGTTCACAGCGTTCGATTGAGCGAGCCGGCCGATGAAATTGTCGTGATCGAGCCCAAACGAGGGCGCGCCATACGCATGGAGGGCGGCCAACGATCGACCCAGAGTTTCATCGAATGCCGCTCGACGCTTTGCAGGCGTCATCAGCTCGAGCGCCAAGTACGCCGGCCGCGCATCCGAGACTGCGATCACGCGAGGGGTCCGAATCACGTTCGCCTCCGCGAGCCAGCGAAGCCCGCGCGCCTCCGCCTCGAACATCCCAGGCGGCGGGTTAGCGTGCGTCTTCACGAACAGCCGCGTCCCGTCCCCCAGGGTGACCTGGTAAGCGTCGTTGATGTCGCCGCCACCGAGGGGGTCTGCCTGGCGCAGTGGCTTGCCCAGCCGTTGCTCGAGCGCCGTGCGCAGCTCGCGGATCATAGACGATGGCTCTCTCGGATGTGCCGCAGCAGCCCATGCGACGCCGCCTCGCAGATGTCGAGCACGGTTTCGAAACCGTCGCCCTCACCGTAGTACGGGTCGGGTACATCGGCATCACGGGGAGAGTCGGGATCGTAATTCCGGAACAGAACGATCTTTGCCTTGGCCACATCGTCGGGCGCGATTCGGAGCAGGTCACGCTGGTTCGCTCGATCCATCGCAATCAAGTAATCGAAACGCCCGAAGTCCTTCGTCTCCACCGTGCGCGCGCGACCGGCGAGCTCGATGCCCCGACGTTTCGCCGAAGCCGTCGCTCGGGGGTCCGGAGGTTCGCCCACATGCCAGCCTCCCGTTCCCGCGCTGTCAATATCGACTTGAGCCGTCAGCTGCTCGAGCTCGAGAAGGCGACGCATGGTCGCTTCCGCGGTCGGCGAGCGGCAGATGTTCCCCAAACAAACGAAGCAGACACGAACCAGCATGGCTACGGCGTCAATAGGACCTTCCTGACCTTTTGGCCAGAACGATGTCAAGGCCCTCAACACCATGTTAGACTTTCCGCATGGACGTCGTTCTAGCCCCCGACATCTACGTCAATGCCTCGATCGCGTTCGGCTCTCCGCCGGAGCGTGCTGTTCGGCGCGCCTTTGGAAACCCCGTCAAACCAAAGACTTCGACTTGGGTCATGGAACGGGTCGAGTCGATGCTACGTGCGCTTCCCGAATTCAAAGACGATGCGGTCGCACAGCAGATGACGACCATTCGCGGTCTCGTCGACGTCGTCGAAACGAACGACTTCCTCATCGAAGACTGGAACGAGGCGCTCGTCGCCCTCGCAAAGGCGGCCGGCGTGTCCCGAGTGCTCACCGATCATCCTGATCTCCTCGATCGGAGCGCCGAAGGCGTGGAGTTCGTCTCGTCGGACAATTGGCTTGCCGAGCAGGTCACCCCGCCGCCACCACCCCGTGTCTAGCCCTGCGCCTTGAGCCACGTAGCCCAAGCCTGCTACAGGGTGATCCGTGTCCGACCCCTTTCTTCCGCAGAAGGATGAAATCAGGCGACGCCTCGAGGGGCGTTATGTCGGCGCGGTCCCACACAACCAGGCATTGGGTCTTCGCGTCGTCGACTACAGGCCGGAGCACCTCTCGCTTGCTCTTCCTTATCGCGTGGATCTGGTCGGCAATCCCGAGACGGAGGTGCTCCACGGCGGCTGCATCACCAGCCTGATCGATGCGACCTGTGGTGGAGCCGTCATCATGTCGCTCGCAGCTCCTCGGCGAATCGCGACGCTCGATCTTCGAATCGACTACGTCCGTCCGGCACTGCCGCATCAAGAAGTGGTCTGCGGCGCCCACTGCTACAAAGTCACCAAGCACGTCGCCTTCGTGCGCGCCAGAGCACATCATGGTGAAAAGGTGCATCCCATTGCAACCGCATCGGGGACGTTCGTGATCTTTCCGGACGAAGGACGGCGCACGGAAGACGCGGTGTCCAAGTGAGGCTGCGGGATGCAGTGGTGGATCTTCGCCAGACCGGTGACTTCAGGTCGCTCCAGGAGGCGATCCCCTATGCCCGATTCATGGGCATCAGCGG
>JABDJF010000105.1 GCA_013002645.1 Myxococcales bacterium | reverse complement strand
CAAGCCCGGCCGTCTCGACCTGTCGAACACGCTCGCGTGTGAGATTCATGATCTCCCCGACCTCTTCTAAGGTGATGCCCCCGCGGTCAGCGACATCGAGCGCGCAGGTATCAGTCATCTCCCAGATCTCGATGTCCGGAAAGTTGAGCTTGATCGACCCGCGCACCGGATGGACGTCGATGTAGAGGTGATACTTGCAGGAGACGAAGGGGCACGGCCGCTCCATGTCTTTGCACTCCGAGCGGCTTTTCGGCTTCCAGTAGTCGCTTTCGGGATAGAGCTCGCGGCCCCGATTGAGCTCTGCCTTGCTCAATCGGCGAATCGAGATCGTTCGCGCGCGGGCACGCGAACGGCGCTTCCTGCGACCGCGGCGCTCCTCGGTTCCCGGCTCGTCGAGCGCGTCTGCAAGTGACTCCGGTTCCTCGTCCGGATTGGATTCCCTGTCGACAACCTCTGCGCTTGCTGCGTCTTCCATGACACCTCTCCCCCTCAGATCCCTTAGACAGCTGCCCGCGCCATGCGGGCCCGCATCGTCAGGCGCCGCTCGATGGCCTCGAGCTTCTGAACGAGCTCCGCACCGAGCTCGCGAACTTCGTTGAGCGCATCGCCGACGCCCACGTCGTCGGCTCCTTCGCGCTGCTGCTCGTGTACGGCGTTTTCGATCGCCTGGTACACGCGCTGGAGTTGGCGCCGTAGCGCATCGATGTCGCCGCGAACGAAGAGGAACTCCTTTTGGATCTCCTCCATCGTGAACCCCTGCTGCATCAGGCGGCGGATGTGATCGATCTGGCGAACGGCGGTCGCCGGATAGAGGCCCTGCGAGCCGCGGTGCTTGCCCTTGCGGCCTACCCGTACGCTTCGCGGCAATAGCCCCAACTGGACGTACTTTCGGAAGGTGGCTTCGGTGAGCCGGGAGCCCCGCGCCGTGAAGGTCTCGACGATCTGCTGGACGCTCATCCCTTCGACGTGGGCCTGCTCGATCGCTTCGAGCTCCTCGTCCGACCAAGTCCTGGCCTCGGATTCCCGATTTGTTCGCCGATGTCCGCTAGGTAGAGTCATTTGAATAACTTATAGCGAATGTATTCCATTCAAAATAATTAGGTCAACACAAAAATGATATAACTTCTAAATGCTTGGAATTGCTCATTTTTTATTGGTAACTTGTCGTGATCTGGGGCGTATTTCCGTGATTCTTAGATCGCGAGTAAAGGCATGAGATCGCATAGCGGGGCGGAAATTGACGAGATCCCGCGAACCCAGTACCTCCCAGCAAGCGCATGGATTCACGGGCGTTTCGACGATTTCGGCGGAACAAGGGGGCTCTGGTCGGCCTGTTCCTTGTCATCGCGGTGACTGCGCTGGGCCTTTTGGGTCCCTGGCTGGCGCCGTACGATCCGGTCGAGCAGTTCACCGACAGCCTTCTGCTGGCCAACGGACTCCCGGCCGGCCCAGGCGTCGAACCGGGCCACTGGCTCGGCGGCGACATACTCGCCCGGGATGAGCTGAGCCGACTCCTGAACGGAGCCCGGGTCTCGATGCTCGTGGCCTATCTCGCCACCGCGCTCGCCGTGCTCATCGGAGTCGCCCTCGGCCTACTCTCTGGCTACGTCGGCGGTCGCACCGACACCTTTCTGATGCGGCTCGTCGACGTGGTGCTCTCGATGCCCTTTCTCTTGATCGCCATCGTCATGCAGCGCGTCTTCGACGCACCTGGGATATGGACGATCTGCATCGTGCTGGGGGTTCTTTCCTGGACCACCCTCGCCCGCGTCACCCGCGCCAAGACGATGGAGGCGCGGGAGCTCGACTATATCCAAGCTGCCCGAGCCCTCGGCCTACGTCACGTTCGAATCCTTGCGCGGCACGTCCTGCCCAACGTCATCGGGCCGATCATTGCGATCGCGACGATCATGGTGGCACGCATGATCATCGCGGAAAGCGCACTCTCGTTTTTGAACCTGGGCGTCCGGCCCCCGACGGCAAGTTGGGGTTCGATGCTCAACGAGAGTCAGTCGCTGCTTCTTGGCCTGCCCCGGCTCACGGTCTACCCGGCCGTGCTGATCAGCATGGCCGTCTTTGGCTTCAACCTCTTTGGAGAAGGGCTGCGGGATGCGTTCGACCCCAAAGACTGAGCGCCGGCGCCCTGCCCGATGGCTCTCGGGCGGCATCGCGGTTCTGGTGGCTGCCTTACTTCTCGGCTGGGTCGTCACTCACTTTCCAAAGGCGCCCATCGGCCCGCGATTCGTCGGCGCCGAGCACCAGTCCCCGCAGTCGGGCGGGACGCTCGTCTTTTCGGCCGGCAGCAACATCCACACGCTCGACCCGCACTTCGCGTACGACACCCTTTCGACCGCCGCTTGCCGTCTGCTCTACGACGGCCTGCTCGACTACGACTATGACGGCAACATGATTCCAAGCCTCGCTGCGGCGCTGCCCAGGGTGTCCGACGCGGGTCGGGCCTTTCGTTTCGAGCTTCGGGATGGCATCAAGTTTCACAACGGCCGCGAGATCACGGCGCACGACATCTCCTGGTCGCTGCATCGCCTGCTATCAGAGGCGACCGGCTCACCGGGTTACCCGTTCTACAAGTCGATTGTGGGCGCGCCTGCCTACCACCGCGGAGAGGCCGAACGCATCGAAGGCATCCGCGTCATCGACGACAAGACGCTCGAGTTCCAGCTCGACGAAGCGGACCAGACGTTCCTAAACGCGCTTGCCATGCCCTTCGCCTACCCGCTTGCGAAAGAGCACGTCGAGAAGCTCGAAGCGACGGAAGGCCCTGATGCGGTTGGACGTCATCCGGTCGGCGCCGGGCCTTTTGCGTTCTCGCGCTGGGAGCGGGGCGTCCAGGTCGAGCTCGATCGCTTCGACGACTACTGGGCTCCGCGGGCGCGCGTCGATCGCATGGTCTTCCTCGAGAACATTTCGCCCGACGTCGCAAGCGCGCGCTTCCGCAACGGCGACCTCGACGTCATTCACCGGCCGAGCAAGGTGAACAGGCTGTTCATACGGGAGTCCAAGGCCTGGGCTCCCTATCGAGCGGAAGTTCCGAGCCCCGCGGTCTATGCGATCGGGCTCAACTGCGAGCTCCCTCCGTTTGACAACGTCCACGTGCGTCGCGCCGTCGCGTTCGCTATCGACCGCTCGAAGCTCGAGCGCCTCAACCCGGGGGAGGTGCTAGCGGCGAGCCAGGTCTTGCCTCCCATGCTCGCCCCCTACGATCCCGACCTGCCCACGAGGCAGCGGTTCGACCTCGCGAGAGCCAAGGAAGAAATGCGCCTGGCGGGTTTTCCCGACGGTCTGAGCGAGCCGATCACCCTCTGGGTGAGGGGCGAAGGGGACGTTCGAGGGGCGCAGCTCTTCCAACAAGATCTGAAAGAGATTGGAATCGAAATCGAGCTGAAGATGGTGTCGTTTGCGACTTACCTGAAGGAAACCGGGAAACCACGGGTCGCGCAGGCCGCCTTCACGGGCTGGCATCAGGACTTCCCGGATCCTTCGAACTTCATGGACATCCTATTCCACAGCCGATCGATCCATCCGGTGAACTCCGAGAACCGCTCCTTCTACCGGAACCCGAAGCTCGACGCGATCCTCGACTCGGCGCGCGCCGAGGTCGACCGCGAAAAACGCCTCGCGCTCTATGCCGAGGCAAACGCGATCCTAGCCGATGACGCACCCTGGGCGTTTATCTCGTACGCGGTCGACATGTTCGCCTGGCAGCCGTACGTGAAGGGCTTCCGTCCGCACCCGGTCTGGCTGAACGAATACCGAAACATCTGGCTCGATCTCCCGAGGAGACGGGTCAGCCAGGCCATCTACGAAGAGGGGGTGGCCCCATGATGCGGTTCATCGTGCAGCGCGCCGTTTGGGGGGTGCTCGTGGTCATGTCGGTCGTCACCCTCGTCTTCTTCTTGATCTTCGTAGCTGGCGACCCAGCAGTGACGATCCTCGGGCCGCTGGCCAGGGCCGAGCAGATCGCGGACTTCAAGGCCAAAAAGGGCTTGGACCGGCCCGTGCCCGAACAGTTCATGAGCTACCTCGGCCTGATGCCCTGCATCCGCAAGGATTCGCCGAAGTACTTGCGCGAAGATGGCGCCCGCGGGTTTTGCGGGATTCTGCAGGGAGATCTCGGCGAGTCCTATTCCCATCACGAGTCGGTGGCCAACGTCATCGGCTACCGCCTCCCGCGCACCCTCCTCCTCGCCTCGCTCGCCGTCTTGTTCGAGTTGGTCATCGGGCTGACGGCGGGAATCATCGCAGCGCTTCGGCGCAATCGTTGGTCAGACACCGCGATCATGTTCGCCACCTTCATCGGCATCAGCCTCCCTACGTATGTGACCGGCCCGATCGCACTCCTGCTCTTCGCGTTCCTCCTGGGTTGGTTCCCCTTCGGAGGTTACGGGGTCGACCCGCTCGATCACATCTATCACGCGCTTCTGCCGGCGCTGATTCTCGCAATCGCGGGCGCAGCGACCTATGCCCGGGTCATGCGCGGCGAGCTCATCGAAACGCTGAGACACGACCACGTTCGAACCGCAAAAGCCAAGGGCATGCCGATGAGACAGGTTGTGCTCAAGCACGCCGTCCGCAACGCGCTGCTTCCGATCGCGACCCTGATCGGCTTGAGCCTGCCGTTCCTGGTGGGCGGCGCGATCATCACCGAGAAAATTTTCGCTTGGCCAGGCCTCGGGCTGCTCACGATCGAGTCGATTGAATCTCTCGATGCGCCGGTCATCATGGCCGTCGTCTTGATGTTTGGGATAGCGGTGCAAGTTGGCAATCTCTTGGCGGACATCGCGGTGGCCGCGCTGGACCCGCGGATTCGGCTGGAATAGGGGCGCGTTCATAGCGGGGCGCGAAAAAAAAGGCGCGACGCGGGCCTCCATCGAACGGCTCGGCTTGCAAATCTGGTCGGTCGGACTTGGGGGCGGTGACCAGGCAAGCCTCGCCTCGGCGCGCGCGCCAATCTGCGGTGGTTGCTGTCTTGCAGATTGGCAC
>JABDJF010000699.1 GCA_013002645.1 Myxococcales bacterium | reverse complement strand
CGCCGTTCGAGAGCGGTCCATAAATGATGTAGCTGTGTCCCGTGATCCAACCGATGTCCGCTGCGCAGAAGTGAACGTCATTAGGTCGAATGTCGAACACGTACTTGAAGGTCGATGCCGCGTACGTGAGGTATCCGGCGGTGGTGTGAACCAAACCTTTGGGCTTTCCAGTCGAGCCGGAGGTGTAGAGAATGAACAGCGGGTCTTCCGAAGCCATCCACTCGCTCGGGCAGGTGATGCGCTGCTCGGTCATCGCCTCGTGCATCCAGATGTCGCGACCGTGCTCCATCGGAACTTCGTTCTCGGTGCGCTTCACGACGAGAACACTTTCGACGACGGCGAGGCCCTCGACAGCGTCGTCGGTGATCTTCTTCAGCGGAATGCGCTTGCCGCCGCGGAGCCCCTCGTTTGCGGTGACCACCACTTTGGCGTCGGCGTCGATGATGCGGTCGCGAAGCGCGTCGGCGCTGAATCCGCCGAATACGATCGAGTGAACCGCCCCGATGCGGGCGCAGGCGAGCATCGTGTAGGCCAGCTCGGGAATCATCGGAAGGTAGATGCACACCCTGTCGCCCTTGCGGACGCCCAACGATTTCAGCGTGTTGGCGACTCGGCCGACGGAGGTTTTCAGGTCGCCAAAGGAGATGTGCTGGTATTCTCCCGGCTCGTCCGCAACGAAAATGATCGCGGTCTTGTTGGGATTTTCGGCAACGTGACGGTCTACGCAGTTGACCGCCGCATTGAGCCGGCCTCCGCCAAACCAGACGAACTCGCCTGGCCCATGTTCTTCGAACACGCTGTGGGACGGATAGAACCAGTGCAGCTCTTCGCTCTGCCGTTTCCAGTAGTCCGCCGGCTCGGCGATACTGTCTTCGTAAAGGCTCTGGTACTCGTCCAGATCGGTGATGCGTCTTCTGTACTTGAGGGGGGGTTGTGAAAGTGACATCGGCGAACCTTACACCTTGGTGCACCGATTTCTTAGGCAATACTCGTACCAATCATGACGAGCGCGAAACCACGTCGGAACTTCACCTAACGCGGCGCAGCAAGCGTTACGTTTCGTAGCAGCGCGCTACAGATCGAAACGCTTTAGAAACACGCGTTCACTGTTCGGGCGGGCGGGACTCGCGCCGAGGGATGCCCATGCGTTGTCGGCGTTCCCACAGAGTCTTGCGGCTGATACCAAGGCGCTTTGCAAGCTCGGTTTCGCTGAGCTCGTCTTGATGCGAAAGGACAAATCGCCTCATATAGCCTTCTAGAGATGCGTCGTCGCCATTGACGTCGCCGGCCACGCGATCGGAGCGACGAGACGAAGGCAGCCCGAGCAGCTCTGCCGTGATCGGCCCGGACTCGTGCAGAATCGCCGCGCGTTCGACGGCGTGCTGCAGCTCGCGCACGTTTCCCGGCCATTTGTGAGCTCGCATCGCAGCAACCGCGTCGCTGTCGAGCTCGAGCGGTTGGCGGCCGAGCTTCGTCGTGGCCCGTGCGATGAACACTTCGGCGAGCGCCGGGATATCGTCGCCGCGTTTGCGAAGCGGCGGGAGCTCGATCTCCACCACCTTGAGGCGAAAATACAGATCCGCCCGGAATTCGCCATGTTCTACGAGCATTGGAACGTCGCGATGCGTCGCCGCGACCAGCCGAATGTCGACCGATTCGGCCTTGCGAGCGCCGACGCGCCGAACCTCGCGCTGCTGAAGGATTCGCAGCAGGCGCGCCTGTGCGGCCTGAGAGAGCTCACCGATCTCATCGAGGAAAAGCGTCCCTCCGTCTGCGGCATGCACCAGCCCCTCCTGCCGGCTCAAGGCCCCCGTGAAGGCGCCCTTCTCGTGTCCGAACAGCTCCGACTCCAGCAGTGTCTCTGGAATTGATGCGCAGTTGACCGGGACGAACGCACCCGCGCGAGCGCTCTGGTTGTGCACCGCCCGCGCGATCAGCTCTTTGCCAGTGCCCGATTCGCCGAGGATCAGCACCGAGGCTTCGGTCGGCGCGACTTTGCGCGCCCAACGAAGGGTTTCCTGCATCGGGCTCGATTGTGTTGCGACGATGTCGTACGGATCGCCGTTTGAGCGCTCGTCGCCCAAGCCCATTGAGGCGCGATGCCGCAGCACCCGGTCGACTGCCGCGCTCAGCGCCTGTGGCTCGAACGGTTTCGAAAGGTAGTCGGCCGCGCCCCGTTTCATCGCGTCCACCGCAGCGCTCACCGAACCGTAGGAAGTCATCACGATGACGGGGACCTGACCTACGCGTTCGAGCAACACGTCGCCCGTCTCACCGGACAGCCTCACGTCCGTGATCACCAGGTCGAAGCACTCCGGCCGCTCTCTTTCGGCTGCGGCGACACTCGCAACCGCGACCAGCTCGTGCCCGTCCCGCTTGAGAATACGCTCGATCTCCGCGCGGATGACCCGCTCATCCTCGACCAAAAGGATCTTCGCCACCGGTGATTAGTATCAAAGGAGGGCAGGATCCTTCAATCCCTCAATTTTCATAGGCTTGGAGGGTGATTGTGAACCGGCTTCCGCCGGACCGACGTGGCTCATAGCGGAGCGAGCCCCCAAAGCGCTCTACGATCTGCCGGGACACCGAAAGGCCGAGCCCGGTGCCCTGGCCGTGCGACTTCGTCGTGAAAAATGGCTCAAATACACGGGTGGAAAGCTCCTCGGGAATACCTGGGCCCTCGTCGTCGACGTCGATGAGGACCGAGCCGTTCTCTGCTCGCGTCCGCACGTAGACGGTTGCGCCGGATGAGCAGGCTTGCCTTGCGTTGTTCAGCAGGTTCACCAGGACCTGAGTTAACCCATCAGGGCTTGCCATGGCGGGGGCGTTCACCGAGAGATCCAAGTCGATTCGGCACCCGTCGGTCTCGAGCTTCGCGAGCTCGGCGGCATTTCGGATTACCGTCGCGACGGGGATTGCCTGAAGCTCGACCGGAGTTTCGTCGAGCCGGCTGAAGGTGAGCAGGCTCTGAACGATCCCGTGAATCCGCTGCGCTTCATCCACGATGATGCCCAGTCGGTCCGCGGCGTCGTCGGCGCCCGGGTCGGTTGCCAGGTTCTTTGCAACCATCAAGATTCCGGTCAGCGGGTTACCGACTTCGTGCGCCACGCCCGAGGCCAAGGTGCCGATCGACGAGAGCCGATCTTTGTGTGCGACGTGCCGTTCGAGCTGTCGTAGCGCCGTCACGTCTTCGACGACGAATACTCGGCCCTCTTCGGATTCGCCTGGGATCGTCGCAGTCTGCGCACGAAGCTCGATTGTTCCGTCACCTAGGTCGTATTCACGTTCGATGACCGAGCCGGTCGGCTGATGGGCGAGCTCGTCGAACAGCGGCCACCAGGGGTCTGGAATGTCTTGCATCGGATGACCGCAAATGTCGTCTTCGTCCAAGCCCGACATGCGCACGAGCTGCGCGTTCCAGACGACCACGTCTTCGTGATCATCGACCGTACAAACGCCCACGGGGAGCTCAGACATCAGCTGAGATAGATAGCGGCGAGCCGCCTGCGCCGGCGAGTTGCGCTGCGTCCCGGCAGCGTACCGCGAGTCGAGCTCTCGAAAAGCGCGCAGCCGTTCCGCGAGCGCGTCTGCACGGACCGGTCGGCCGCCTTGGACGTAGGTGCGGGCCGCCAGGGGACCGATTCGTTCGCTCAGCCGTCCCTCGAGCTCGGTGATCACTCGCAGCAGCTCCGGCCGGTCTCGCGGGGGCCAGTGCACGTCGGCCGCGGTTGCGGCCTGGTAGATCTCTTCGATTGCGGTCCGCTTTCCGACGTACGAGGTCAAGCGCTCCTGAAGCGACTCGGCAGAGTCGGGCATCTGCAGGAGCCGAGTCACCCGCGGTTCACGACAGGCCTCCGCGGCGTTTCGTTCCTCGGGAGAGCGCGCGGTGAGTAGGGAGACGCCCATGAAGACGAATGCGTGGGCGGTGAGGCTCAGCCAGATGGCGGACCCTCGCTCGGCTGCGTCGGTGAAACCAAACAGCGCGTAGAGTCGAGAGACGTCGAGCTCGACGCCAAACAAAGGGGATGCCGTTAGCAGCGCCCAGGAGATCGCGCCCACGACTAGACCCGCGAGGACGCCGGCCCGCGTCGCCCGCCGCCAAAAAAGCGCGCCCAGCAACCCCGGCAGCAGATGGGTGACGGCGACGAACGAAGCAAGCCCGAGGTCGACGAGCGAGCGAGTCCGCGGCAGGGTGAAATGGATGAGCAAGCCGGCGACGACGACACCGATGATCGTCGAGCGACGAAAGACCGCCCAGCGGGTCAGCAGCGACTCCGGACTCGGCCCGAAGCGCGGCACGAGATAATTTGCAACCATGCCACTCAGTGCGATCGACGACACCAAGATCATCGCACTTGCGGCCGAGACGGCTCCCAGGAACGCGAGCGTTTGGAGTGCCGGCGAGCTCTGCACCGCGACGAGGACATAGACGTCGGGCCGAACTCCGGGAGCTGCTAGGTCGCGGCCGGCCCAGTAGAGGATCGGCACGGGTAAGTTGATCGCAAACAGGTACAGAGGCAGTGCCCAGCGAGCGGTGTTGAGGCTCCGAGGGCCAGGTCGTTGAACGAACGCTACGAAAAACTGCCTGGGAAGCAGGAACGCCGCGCAAAACGTCACGAACACCAGAGCGATCCAGGAGTCGCCCATCACCGGGTTCACCATGTTCTCGACCAGATCGGGTCGTGCTTGGAGATACTCGTTGAGGTGGCGAACCCCCCCGAAGGCCGTGAACAAGACGGAGCCGCCGACCACCAACAAAGCGACTAGCTTGAAGAGGCTCTCGAACGCGAGCGTCGCGATGAGCCCCGGTCGATGGGCGCGACCGTCCGCGTAGCGCACACCGAGTGTCACCGCGAACGCGCTCAGCAATAGAGCGTAGACCGAACCGAGCTCTTCGCTCGGTTCCTCGCCAACCAGTATGGCAGCGCCATCCGCGACGGCACGGAGCTGCAAGGCGATGTAAGGCAGCAAACCTGCAACCATGAAGATCGAAACCGCAGCGCCCAGGGTGCGGCTTTGATATCGAAAGGCGAACACGTCGGCGATGCTCCCGAGGCGATACCTGTCGACCAGCTCGGCGACTGGCGCCCAGAGAAACGGAATCGCGATGCAGGACAGCGTGACGCCAAAGTAAATCGCGAGGAAGTCGTAGCCCTCCGTCGCTGCAAACCCAACGCTCCCGAAAAGCGTCCACGTCGTTGCGTAGACCCCGAGCGCGAGCGCGTAGCTGAATCGGTTTCGTCCTAGACCTCCCCAGCGCGGCGAACGCTCGACGACCTCCGACCCCAGGATGTAGAACCCGAGCAGTGCGACCGCCAGAAAAAAGAGGATGAAATGATTAAGCTGCATGGTCGGTGCGATGGATCAGCGCCACGACCGCGATCATCCCCAGCCAAAATGCAAAGGGCGACCACCAGGTTTGAACCCAGAGAGCCCGCACCGGGGTCGCGATGAGCACGATCGCAACCGCGAACAGAAGCAGCGCGCGCTCTTGCTCCCTGTTCATTTACGCGTACCCGATCGCTTGCAGGCGTTCGGTGACTTCGTCGAGGATGACGGGGTCGTCAATCGTCGCAGGCATTTTCCACTGGGTTCGATCCGCGATCTTCTTCATGGTGCCGCGCAGAATCTTCCCGGACCGGGTTTTCGGAAGGCGTTGGACGACGATCGCGGTCTTGAACGCGGCAACCGGGCCAATTTCCTCACGAATCATCTGGATGACTTCCGAGACGATGTCATGATGGGGTCGATCGACACCCGCGTTGAGTACCAGAAAGCCGAGTGGGGTCTCGCCTTTGAGTTGGTCCGCGACGCCGATGACCGCGCATTCGGCGACGTCTTGGTGTGCGGCAATCACTTCTTCCATGCCGCCGGTCGAAAGTCGATGCCCGGCAACGTTGATGATGTCGTCCGTCCGCGACATCACGTAGACGTAGCCGTCGTCGTCGATGTAACCGGCGTCCGCGGTCTTGTAGTAGCCAGGAAACTCCTTCATGTAGGAGCTGACGAAGCGGTCTGCGTCGTTCCAAAGCGTCGGCAGCGAGCCGGGCGGCAGGGGGAGCTTGACCACCAAGGCGCCGGACTTGCCGGCGGGAAGCGGATGGCAGCCCTCGTCGACGACCTGAACGTCCCAGCCCGGTACGGCGACCGTTGGTGAGCCGTGTTTGATCGGGAGTTGTTCGATTCCAAGGCAATTTGCGCAGATCGCCCAGCCAGTTTCGGTTTGCCACCAATGGTCGATCACCGGTACCCCAAGCTTTGTTTCCGCCCATTTCAAAGTATCCGGGTCGGACCTCTCGCCGGCTAAGAACAAAGAGCGCAACGTGCCAATGTCGTAGTCCCCGAGCAGTGCACCGGTCGGGTCTTCCTTCTTGATGGCACGAAACGCGGTCGGCGCAGTGAAGAGGCAGCTCACCCCATGGTCCTCGATGACGCGCCAAAATGCACCGGCATCGGGTGTACCGACCGGCTTCCCCTCATAGAGGATCGTGGTGTTTCCGTTTAGAAGTGGTCCGTAAACGATGTAGGAGTGGCCAACGACCCAACCGACGTCGGAGGCAGCCCAATACACCTCGCCCGGCTCGACGCCGTACACATTCCGCATCGACCACTGAAGCGCGACAGCGTGACCCCCGTTGTCGCGAACGACTCCCTTCGGGACGCCGGTGGTTCCCGAGGTGTAGAGGATGTAGAGCGGATCGGTGGCGTCCACCGGCACACAGTCGTGTGGTTTGGCTGCGGCCACCGCGTCTTGCCAAGACAGGTCGCGGCCCTCCGTCAACTCACACTCGCAGCTCTCGCGTTGCCGGATGATGCATGTCTCCGGTTTGTGCTTCGACAGCTCAATCGCCTGATCGAGCAGGGGCTTGTACTCGATCACACGCACGCCCTCGATGCCGCAAGACGCTGAAACGATGATCTTTGGCTCGGCATCGTCGATGCGCGTTGCGAGCTCCTGCGGAGCAAAGCCGCCGAGCACCACCGAGTGCACGGCGCCGAGCCGGGCGCAGGCAAGCATCGCGATGACCGCCTCGGGGATCATCGGCATGTAGAGCAAGACCCGGTCGCCCTTGACGACGCCCTGCGATGCCAACGCGCCGGCAAAGATCGCGACCTCCCGCCGCAGCTGGCGATAGGTGTACGTTCTTCGTTGGCGGGTGACCGCGCTGTCGTAGATGAGCGCGGCTTGATTCCCGCGCGTTTCGACGTGCCGGTCGAGGGCGTTGTAACAGGTGTTGAGCTGCCCTCCGGAGAACCATTGGTAGAATGGGGGGGTCGAGCTATCGAGGACCTTGTCCCAGCGCCGAATCCAGTCAATTTCTTCTGCCTGCTCGGCCCAAAAACCTTCAGGGTCCTCGAGCGAGCGGCGCCGCATTTCCAGAGTTGCCGACATGATGAAGTTCTCCGGCGCGCCACAATACAGTGGCCTCCGGTCGAATGCGAGTGTCTTCGAACGAGGGGACCCTCCACGGGGGTTGACTTCGCGCGTCAGCTGGGCAGTGTTTCGGCAGGAGACTCGTCGATGAAGTCTAGAATTCCTTATTGCGCGTGGACCACCGCGCCCCTTCTCCTCTTTTTTCTTGGATTGTCGCTCATCGGGTGCAAGGCCGACCAGCTGAGCGGCAGCGGCGCCGAGGTCGTGCTGCTCTACGACGAGCCGTTAGACTGTGAGAACCTCGGCGAGGTGATCGGTCGAGGAGGCGGGCTGACGGGCGCCTACTCCAAGCCATCGATCAATGAAGAGTCCGCCGAGAACGACATCCGCAACCAGGCCGCCGAGTTAGGTGCAACCCATCTCTTGTTGCGTACGGAGGAAGTCGCACAGGGAGATGGCCGTCAGCCGGACGAAAAAGACACGGAGCCTGCCTTGGCCCACGGCTATGGAACCGGCTCCAACGTGGCGATCGCCGGCACGGCGTACAAGTGCCCGCCAGGTGCGGCGCCGAGGACGAGCTCGATGTCGATTCAGCGAGGGACCGCACTCATCGAGATTCAGAAGCCAACTTCGATTTCCATGGCTCCCCTCGGGCCGTTGAAGAGCGTGACCGTCTTCCAGAGGTTCCCGGATCCGTCGGGAGGCGGGATGGCCGAGGCCGAACGACTCCAGGTCGAGGACCCGGCGGAGATTCAGCGAGTCGTCGATTCGCTGCAACAGCTGGCTTTGGATCCAATGAAGTTCATCCCCACCCACCGCGTCGAGCTCGTGGGTGAGCTGGGCGTTCAATCGCTGCTCTATGGCTTTGGGTATCTTCAGTACGCGGGCGAAGTCTATCGACTCACGACCGGTGACTTCGAATTGGTCTTGCGGCTGCGGGAATAGCCGCCCGCGCCAAAGCTCGAGCCACGGCCACCGATGGTGGAAGAGTCCGCCGGGCCGTAGTCGTTCGAGCTTCCTAGGCCAGGTCGAGCCTTTGAACGAATCGGCGAAGGTGGCCGATCGCGCTCGGCATGTGGGGGATGAAACCCATGTGGCCCGTTGGGTACCAGTGGATCTCGGGATCGCCCCAGCGTCTCCGCATCTCGCGCATGACTTTTGCATCGAAGAAGCGGTCGTGCTCCGCCGCGAGGAGGAGGATGCGTTCGCTGGGGATGACGGGTTCGAGCTCGTTCCAGCCGATTCTTTCGAAGAAATCCCCGAAGTCGGAAGGGGTCCAACCAAATCGAGCAAGATCCTTGCGCATCGCGCCCAGCACGGGGGCATCTCGGAGCAGCGCGCCCATGTGCATGTGCGCGATGAGCGGAGCGGCAAAGGCAAAGCGCGGCTCGAGGCAGGCGAGGATTGCGGTGAATGCGCCACCGAGTGAAAGGCCGGCCACGCCAACCGGGGCGGGGGATTCGTCGAGCATCACCGAAAGAAGGGTCCGCGCATCGAGCACGGTTTGGCGCATTGCCTCGAAGCTTCGCACCACATCGGCGGTCCAGAAGCGCTCCCCGTCGTAGGGCGAGCTACGCGGCTTGCGACGGCCGTGGTACGGGGGCTGAAGGTGGACGATCTCGACATTCAGCGTGCGGGCGACTACGCCCAACAAGCCGTGCTCTTCGACCACCGTTTCGGGCTGCATGTAGCCATGGATATAGAGGAGTCGCGGACGGCCTTCGGTTCCTTTGGGACGAATGCGCCTTGCGTAGACCGTCTGGATGCGCCGGCTCCGCTCGTGGTAGTGCGCATTGAACGCGGGCTCGAGCGGCTCGTGCGGCGAGGCGAAGGTCAAGTCCTCGTTCTCGAAGCCGGGCAGTGACCATCGGCGGCGCGTGCGTACGCGCGGTATCCCCCGAGGTTCTGGGAAGAGCTCCTCGCGCGTCGCATCTTCATAGACGGAGAGGCGATCCAGGGTGTTGCGCGAACGCGAGCGCAGCAGTTGCAGAGGCCGGACGAGCACGCCGGTCAGGTCATCTAGATTCGGCAAGCAGTCCTTCCTTCACTGCGTTCTCATAGTTGCCTTTGCCCGGAGGCGCCATGGCATGCTCGGTTCAGCGAAGCGCACCGTCGCTTCTTGCAGCGGCTGTGGGATCGACTCAGACTCTGACCGTGGCTGGCAACGATACTCGCGTTCTTCTCCTCGAAGGCATTCACGAAACGGCTGTAGACAGCCTCGCTGCGGCTGGGTACCCGAACGTCGAGCGCGTGACGCATTCGCTGGCGGGCGCTGATTTGTCGAAAGCAATCGCGGACGTCGACCTCATCGGCATACGATCGCGCACCCAGATCGACGCCGACGCGATTGCCGTCGCCAAGCGCCTCGAGGCCATTGGTTGCTTCTGCATTGGCACCAACCAAGTCGATCTCGATTCGGCTCGCCGAGAGGGCATCCCCGTGTTCAATGCGCCCTTTTCGAACACGAGGAGCGTTGCCGAGCTTGCCATCGCCGACATCATCTTGCTTATGCGCGGGATTCCCGAAAAGTCCGCCCGCGCCCGCCGCGGCGAATGGGCGAAAACCGCGCGCAACGCCTTCGAGGTTCGCGGGAAGTGCTTGGGTATCGTCGGGTACGGCCGAATCGGCAGCCAGCTTGGCATCCTCGCCGAGGGCCTCGGGATGCGCGTCCTCTACTACGA
>JABDJF010000683.1 GCA_013002645.1 Myxococcales bacterium | reverse complement strand
AGGTGGTGACGCATGGCAGACCTCTACAAGCGCGGGAAATACTGGCACGCCAAATGGTACGATGCGGCGGGTCGGCGGCAGCGTAGAACCACGAAGCAAACCAGTGAGCGCGCAGCGAGACGAATCGCAACCGAATGGGAATTGGCGAGTAGCGTTCTGCGCCCGGACCCGTTCCGCGTCGAAGAAGCGCTGAAGCTGGCGGGTGACGCCCAGGTACGGAAGGGTAACGTAGAGAGAACCCTCGACGTGGCGCTCACCCGCGCCGAGCACATTGAGCGCATCTTGGGCGGCAAAACCGATCTGAACGCCGTCAACCTACCCAAGTTGGGCGACACCTACCTCGACGCCCGGCGCCGCGAGCTGACGCCGTGGGGAACGCGAATCGAAGACGCGACCACCAAGAAAGAGCTGCGGCTACTAGCGCAAGGCATGCGGGAGGGGAAACGCCTGGATCGGTTCTTTGGAGATCCGAGCGCGATTTTCCCTGAAGCATTGCGCAAGGTCGGCAACGTCCGGGACCGTTGGCTGCCAGTGCCCGAATATCAAGCCCTGCTCGCCGTGGCGACCCCGCATCGACAGGATTGGATCGTCTTCTACTGCAATACGGGCGTGGACGTCGGCGAGCTGCATGGCATCCGCAAAGCCGCCGATCTTGAACTTGGGCGCGGGGAGCACGGGTACGTGCATATCCGTGGCACGAAGACCAAGTATCGCGACCGCTGGATACCTCTGAGCGCCGATGCGCGGGCCGTCGTTGATCGCAGGATGGAAGTCCCCGGTCCGATGTTGTTCGCCCCAGAGTGGAAGTCCCAGCACGTCGCCGTCTGCATGAAGCGGTGGTGCCCGACAGCGGGAATTGACCGGGTCATCGTCAAAGACTTCCGCCGCACCTTTTGCTCCTGGATGTTCAACGCGGGCGTGCCCGAGCTGGCGACGATTCGCCTCATGGGGCACGGTTCGAGCGAGATGGTGAGGCGCGTTTACGCCCAGCTCAGCGACGCCACCTATGAGGACGCCATCGGTTGTCTGCCGAGTGTGGCAAATATGTGGCAGCAAAACGTGATTGACTTCGCCAGAGCCAGCAAAAAGCGCCCAATCCAAAAAGCAAAAAGGGCAAAAAACGCTTAGTCAAAGCGGCGCGTCAGATGCCTCTCACGCCGGTAACACGAGTTCGAATCTCGTTGGGGTCACCCCGTAAAACAAAAAAAGGGAGCAGCAATCGCTGCTCCCTTTTTTTGTCACGGGGCTTCGCCCCTGGGGGGCGGAGTACCGTGGGCGGGCCCGCAGGGGCCGCCTTTACGGGAGCCCCGTGGCTAGGCGCGAAGCGCCAGCTTTACGGGGCCCGCCGTATGGCGGGCTGATGCAAGCAAGCCTGCGGCAACTCAGCACCCACGCCACACCGTGTCCGATACCTCATCCGTGCATTACGTCTACGTCCTCCGGAGCTTCAAAGACGGCAACCTCTACACCGGCTACACCGCGGATCTGCGTAGCCGCTTCGCCGCCCACCACGCTGGCAAAGCCCGGACCACCCGCCACCGGCGTCCTCTCCAACTCGTTTACTACGAGGCGTACCTGCTCGCGAAGGACGCCAAAGCTCGCGAGCTCTTCCTCAAGAGCGGCGCGGGCAAGCGCTTCATCCGCAAACAACTGAGCCACTACTTCTCGTCGCTGAGGTAGCCCGGAATCGCCCGAGGGGGGTTGGCGTCGCGTGCTTGCTGGGTCGCTTTCGCAGGCGGTTCCGCCCTGGCGCCCGCCGGCGGTTCGATCACAGACGCCAACCACTTTGAGGTTGTTTCCCTCCGCGCCCAGTCGCCGTGCACGGGGCTTAGCGGCGCGTTCGCCTTGGCCGCTGGTCCGCTTGGCGGTTGCTCATTGGACTGAACCGGATCGGCCGCTCTAAGCGAGTGAGCTATCCTGCGCGACGTGGTCGTGGTCAAAGAAATTAGGTGCGTCTTACAGGAGTCAGAAAATGAACGATACACCATTGAGCAAACCATTTAAGTCTTGGATCATTGTCACCGTGACCTTGGCAATCGCGGTTTATGTGTACGGAATTTTCTCGCCAAACCCATTTCCAGAAGCGCGCACCGTGCCGCTAACGATTATGGGAATGAACATGTTGAAACATTATTTTGGTTTGAGTTTGGCGCTCGAAGTGGCGTTGCTTTATCCCTTGTACAAAAACAGTTGGGTAACTGCGCGGCCAATCGTGATCATCATGATCGTTAGCTCTTTGTTCTATATTCTGATTGATATCGGGTTTTATCTTCAGGGACTGATTGCCGATCCCAACTCAATCCTCGCTGCGAATGCTCTAAAGTTGATGCTATTGGTTGTTTATTCGATATTTCTTGCCACTCATAATCGTAGAGTGTCGTAATACAACGCACGCAACCTCCTCGTCCGGTCCTCACAGAGCAAGCGATGACGACAGCGCGGCAAGCACGAGTCGAACGCGGCATCCGTTTTAGCCCTACCCAGTACGCGCAGCTGTGCATGGATTGGCGTCGTTGGAGTCACCGGCATTCGTCCTCCACCTCCGCCGTGCCGGAACTCACCATGCCGCGTCTGAGGCGTCGCCAACCTCAATCGCCTCACAATCCTCCCACCCCTTCAAGTCATCGCTACATTCCACCGAGTCGCACCCCTCTTGGCTGACGCAGAGTCGGTAGAACAGCCACTCGAATTCGCAGCCAAAGCGCTCGAAGCGTTCGCGGCACTCGGTTTCGGTCACCCCTTGGCATTGCGGGATTTGCTCGCAGTGCAGCTCGACGACCCCGGCCCGGTCGTTGCTGCACGCGACGTACTTGGGCTCGGTCTCTCCGCAGAGCGCATCGGACTTGCAGAACGCGTCGCACTCGGCATCGCTGGTACAACTCGGGCTAGGCGGGCAACTGTCGTTTTGCGACGCATAGCATTCGGGGACGCGCTCGTTGCTGCACACGCAATCGCATCTCGGTCCGTCTGGCAATTCAGTCCCGTCACACTGAGCGGCGAGAATCGAGAGCGGCAGCAGGAAGGCGACCAACCGGCCATCACTCAGCATGCGCCGACGCTACCACAGGCGCCCCTACTCGGCTGCGCTAGGATTTTGGTCGGCTCGGGACTTCTCTGGCCCAGCGTTGTTTTTCTTGCGGCCGTTCCGTGCACTGCGAATTTCGCCCGATGAACAAAGCAACACTCGGATTCACGATGCTCACGATTGGCGTCGTCGTGGGACTCTCAGCACCTGCGCCGTCGGCGCAGTACGCGTTCGGCGACGATGGCGTGTGCTTCATAGATCATGAAGTCGCGGAAAGAGACCGGAGCAAAAGGAAGCAGGTCGTCTGGATGAAAGGTGCTCGCTAAATCGAGGTCCTTTTCCCGGACGAACTCCAGCAGCTTGTCTACCTCGGTGCGGATGCCTTCGAGCTCCGCACAAAACGCTACGACGTAGCCGGCGACGGCCGCGAGTCCCGGAAGGTCTGCACCGCGCTCGGTACGATGGCGAGCCAGGGCTGGCACGACGGGAACCCGTTGCAGCACGATCGGCAACGGGTCCCACGCCGACGGCGCTACTAGGACGCGCTCGCTCGGAGGCCTTTCTTGCGGTCGGCTTCTGTGTACGCGTCCGACCTCTCATAGGTCTTCTTGCCGATGTCGTCCCTGTGCTCGGGGTTGTCGCACAGGTAGGC
>JABDJF010000651.1 GCA_013002645.1 Myxococcales bacterium | reverse complement strand
TTGCCGCGCATCATCGCTTCGGCCTGCGCAATGCAATTCGCAGCCAGGATGTCCTGATGCTCGCCAAGCGGGTTTTAGCTCTGTGCCGCTACGATGAAGTCACAGGGGACTAGGTGCGTTCCCTGATGCAGGAGTTGGAAGAAAGCATGTTGGCCGTTCGTGCCCGGTTCACCCCAGACGATCGGCCCCGTGGTGTAACCGTCGATGATCGCGCCGTCACGCGAAGCGCTCTTGCCGTTGCTCTCCATGTCGGCCTGCTGAAGGTACGCCGGAAAACGATGCAGATACTGATCGTAAGGGAGCACCGCGTGCGACGGAGCGCCGAAGAAGTTGTGATACCAGACCCCGAGCATCGCCATGACCACGGGAACGTTCTCGCGAAGCGGCGCCCGTTGGAAATGCTCGTCGACTTCGTAGGCGCCGGTGAGCAGCTCCTCGAAGCTGTCCATGCCGACGACGGTGGCAATCGAAAGGCCAATCGCCGACCAGAGCGAGTAGCGGCCCCCCACCCAATCCCAGAATTCGAACATGTTCTCCGGATCGATTCCAAACTCCACGACGGCGTCGCGATTGGTCGAGAGCGCGACGAAGTGTTTGGCCACGGCCTCTTCACTGCCCAGCCGATCGACGAGCCAGCGGCGCGCGGACCGCGCGTTGGTGAGAGTCTCCTGGGTGGTGAAGGTCTTCGACGCCACGATGAAAAGCGTGGTTTCGGGCTGCACCCGGCGCAGCACCTCGCTCAGGTGGCTGCTGTCCACGTTCGACACGAAGTGCGCGCGCAGCCCCTGCTTCCAGTAGGGGCGCAGCGCCTCGGTGACCATCACCGGGCCGAGATCGGAGCCGCCGATTCCGATGTTGACCACATCCGTGATCGCGCGCCCACTGTGCCCCAGCCACGCCCCTTCGCGAACCGAGGTGGCGAACTTGCGCATCTGCGAGAGCACACGTCGCACGTCCGGCATGACGTCGACACCCCCGACCATCACCGGCCGCTCGCCGCGATTGCGAAGGGCAGTGTGAAGAACCGCCCTCCCCTCGGTTTCGTTGATCGACTCCCCCGAAAACATCCGAGTGATCCAATCGCGCACGCCGCACTCTTCGCAGAGCTCGGCCAGCAGGGTCAAGGTTCGATCGGTGACGCGATTCTTGGAGTAGTCGAAGAGAAGGTCACCCAGCATGAGTGAGAAGCGCGACGCTCGATCCGATTGATTGTCGAAGAGGTGACGCATCTGGACGTCAGCGATCTCTTCGTGATGCGCGCGCAGTGCCTTCCAGGCGGCGGTTCGGCTTGGGTCGACCATCGGCCTATCCTAACCCCGAGAACCCGCAAAGAAAAACCCCGCGAGGCCCCGATTAGACGAGCAACGGCGCCAGAACGAGCGCCACGACGCTCATCAGCTTGACCAGGATGTTGAGCGACGGGCCCGCGGTGTCCTTGAAGGGGTCACCAACCGTGTCACCTACGACCGAAGCGTTGTGAGCCTCGCTGCCCTTGGGGTGGACCGTGCCATCGGTCATCTTGTAGCCGCCGCCCTCGAAGGACTTCTTGGCGTTGTCCCAGGCTCCACCCGCGTTGGACATGAAAAGCGCCATGAGAACGCCCGTCACGGTGACCCCGGCAAGCATGCCACCGAGTGCCTCAGCGCCCATCGCGAAACCGACGATGACCGGGGTAAGAATGGCGAGCGCGCCCGGCGCTACCATGCGCTTGAGGGAAGCCTCGGTAGAGATCTTCACGCAGCGTGCGGTGTCCGGCTTTGCCTTGCCTTCGAGAAGGCCCGGAATCTCGCGGAACTGACGACGAACCTCTTCGATCATATCCATCGCCGCGACCCCGACCGCCTTCATCGCCATCGAGGAGAAGAGGAAGGGGAGCATGCCGCCCAGGAACAGGCCGGCCATCACGAGTGGCTTGGAAATGTCGATACCCGTGATGCCCGCGGTCTGGGCGAAGGCCGCAAAGAGCGCGAGAGCCGTCATCGCCGCAGAGCCAATGGCAAAGCCCTTTCCGATGGCCGCGGTGGTGTTGCCTACGGCGTCGAGCTTGTCTGTGCGCTCACGAACTTGGGGTTCCTGGTGGCTCATCTCGGCAATGCCGCCCGCGTTGTCGGCGATGGGGCCGTAGGCATCGACCGCGAGCTGAATGCCCGTGGTGGAGAGCATGCCGAGCGCGGCGATGGCCACGCCGTAGAGGCCTGCGACCTCGGCCGCGACGACCACGCCGGCTGCGATCACGAGAATGGGGAGAGCCGTCGACTGCATTCCGACGCCGAGGCCCGCAATGATGTTCGTCGCGGTGCCGGTCTTGCTCTGCTCGGCGATGCTATCGACCGGAGGCTTCTGCATCGAGGTGTAGTACGAGGTGATGAGACCGACGAAGACGCCGGCGAGCAGGCCTGCAACGGTTGCCATGCCGACGTTGACCCAGGTCACGACCTGGCCTCTTGCATTGGTCGCGCCGCCTTCGGGCCACATGTACATCGCAATACCAAAGGTCGCGATAGCCATGACGCCAGCGGCGCCGAAGGCGCCCATGTCGAGAGCGTGCTGAGGGTTGCCGCCCTCTTTGGTGCGCACGAAGAAGGTTCCGACCATCGAGCAGATGATACCGGCGCCTGCGATGACGAGAGGCATGGTGACCGGGCCGACCGTGCTCCCGTCCGAAACGACGTCGAAGCCGAGGGCCAAGACCATCGCGCCGATGATCGCGCCGACGAACGACTCGAAGAGATCCGCGCCCATGCCGGCGACATCACCGACGTTGTCCCCGACGTTGTCCGCGATGACAGCAGGGTTACGGGGGTCATCCTCGGGAAGACCGGACTCGACCTTGCCAACGAGGTCGGCGCCGACGTCTGCTGCCTTGGTGTAGATGCCGCCGCCGACACGCGCGAAGAGCGCGATGGAAGAGGCACCCATCGAGAAGCCGGTAATGACGTTGACGGAGCGCGTGAGCTCCCAGCCCAACACGTTCGTGAAGATGAGATAGAGGGCGCTGAGACCGATCGTTGCAAGGCCGACGACCGTCATGCCCATGACGGTCCCGCCTGAAAAGGCTACGTCGAGGGCAGGAGGCAGGCCGATTCGAGCCGCCGCCGTCGTTCGGACGTTGGCGTTCGTCGCGACCTTCATTCCGGCCCAGCCAGCGGCAGCCGAGGAGGCGGCGCCGATGACGAACGCACCGGCGATTTGCCAGCCGCGCTCCGGGTCCCCGAAGTAGGCAATCCCCAGGATCGCCGCTACGACGAGCACGAACATCGACAGAACGCGATACTCGGCTCGGAGAAACGCCAGGGCGCCTTCCTGAATCTGAGCGGCGATCTCGACCATGTTGGCGTCGCCCGGATCTTGTTTGGAAACCCAACTCGCCTTCGTCCAGGCGAAGAGAAGGGCGAGCACGCCCGCTGCGGGGACTGCGTAGACCAGATTTTGCATATGCGCTGAACCTCTATTTGAGCCCGCCCCGGGTTAATCGCTGGCGGGCGGCGGCTTTCTACAAGAAATGAAAAGCAGGTCAAACCAAGGGGTAGCGACTCGGTCAGAGGTCTGAAATTACAGCGAAATTAGCTTGACCGCGCTTCCGCAATGGCGTCTCTGGCCGCAGCGAAATCCGATGGACCCTGGACACTGACCCGGCCTGCGTCCTTGTCGATGCGGACCAGAAGACCGCTCAAGACTCGGCCCGGACCCACTTCGACGAAGAGCGAGACCCCGTCGTCTATCATTTTGCGGACACTCTCCTCCCACAGAACGGGTCGACTCACCTGTCGGATGAGGGCGTCCTTGGCGGCCGAGGAATCACCGATCGGCTTGGCGTCCACATTGACATACACCGGCACTCGCGGATCCGAGAACGCGACTCGTTCGATGTCTGCGCCGAGCCGAGCTTCGGCAGGTTCCATCAGGCTGGAGTGGAACGGCGCGCTGACCGGAAGGGTGCTGGCCCGGGCGCCGGCCGCTTTGAGCTTCGTCCCTGCCTCGCCCACCGCGGAGGTCTCGCCGGCGATTACGATTTGCCCGGGCGAGTTGAAGTTGACGGCCTCGACGAGGCCCGGGACCTCTGCACAGATCCGTTCGACGAGGCCGCGGTCCGCTTTGAGCACCGCAGCCATCGAGCCTTGTCCGTAGGGCACTGCCTCTTGCATGTACTCGCCGCGCTTTCGTACGAGACGCACTGCATCGCGGAGCGGAAGCGTGCCCGCCGCGACGTGCGCCGAGTACTCACCGAGACTGTGTCCGGCCACGATGTCGAACGGCGCGTCGAGGGCCCTCAGGATCGCGATCGAGGCGGTCAGAACCGCGGGTTGGGTGTTCGCGGTGAGCTTCAAGTCTTCTTCCGGACCCTCGAAACAGAGCTGGGACAGGTTTTCGCCAAGCGCCTCATCGGCTTCCTCGAAGACCCTGCGTGCCGCGTCGGACGCCTCGAACGCGTCGCGCCCCATGCCGACTTTCTGGCTGCCCTGACCCGGGAAAACGAATGCGACCTTGCCCATGCGCTGGCGACATAGCACGATCTGCAAAGGGGATCGCTTGGATCAAGGACCAAACGCGGAAGACACAGAGCATCTGAGCGCGCTTTCGATCGGCCATTTCATTTTGGCCGGGGTCGCCTTGCTTGGCGGAATTCCGACGCTGATGTTCGGGGTCGCCGGCGCGAAGCTCATCGATGAGGTCGGAAGCGATCTCTCGATGGCCATGGGCGAAGTCCCGGGACAAGCCGTCACGGACGCGTTCGGCGGCAGCCCCGAGGCGATGGCTCAAGACCTCAACACCCTGATCACCACCATGATCGTCGGCGGCCTCCTCATCGCCATCATCAGCGCCCTGCACCTCACCGTCGTCGGAGTGCAGATCCGGAAGCGCCGCTGGTGGACCTTCTGCTACCTCACCGGCTGGGGTGAATGTCTGATGTTTCCCTTTGGAACGGTCCTGGGCATTTTCACGATCATCGTCCTTGCGCGACCTTCGGTGAAGCGGCTCTTCGGGGTCCAGTGACTCGCCCAGTGCTCCTCTTGGCGATTGACAAGGACCCTGCCGGGCCGTAGCCACTGTGGTGGAGTGGAGGCGCAGCAATGCTCGAGCCCGAAGTCTTGGAACAGCGAATTCGTGACGGTGTCGGAGAGGTCTCCCATCTGGTGATCACCGATCTGACTGGGACCAGGGACCACTGGGAGGCCCTGGTCGTCTCGGCGGCTTTTGCTGGTAAGACGCCTGTTGAACAGCACCAGATGGTCTACGCTGCAATGGGCGAGTTGATGGCCGGTCCGGTCCACGCGCTTGCGCTCAAGACTTACTCGCCCGAGAGTTGGGCGAAGGCGGAGGGTTAGGCGATGGAAGATACCTTGCGAGATCGGATTCAGGGCATCATCGAGGGCAACGAAGTCGTGCTCTTCATGAAGGGCACCAAGCATTTTCCGCAGTGCGGGTTCTCCGCGACCGTCGTCGAGGTGCTGCGCCGCTCGGGTTCGGAGTTCGAGGACGTGAATGTGCTCGAGGACCCGGCGATCCGCCAAGGCATCAAGGAGTTCGCCAACTGGCCAACGATCCCGCAGCTTTACGTCCGGGGCAAGTTCGTGGGCGGCTGTGACATCATTCGTGAAATGTACGAGAAGGGCGAACTCGAGGCCCTGCTTTCTGCTAAAGAAAGCTGAGGGTTCAGCCGCCCTCATATGGTGGAACTGCTTGGCGGAAAATACGAGATCCTAGAGCTCGCTGGCGAAGGCGGGATGGCCAAGGTGTATCGAGGGCAGACGCACGGGGCCGCCGGGTTCACGCGTCCCGTTGCGATCAAGCGCGTGTTGGCGCCGCTCAGCCAGAACTCCGAGTTCCTCAAGATGTTCGTCGAGGAAGCACGCGTCGTCTCCGAGCTCGATCATCCGAACATCGCGCAGATTCACGACTTCGATCGCGATCGCAGCGGCGAGTACTATCTCGTTCTCGAGTGGGTCGAAGGTCTGACGCTTTCCGAATGGCGTCGAGGCTACAGGGCGCACGGGAACCACACGCCTTGGAGCCTGACTGCCGCGATCGGCATCGAAGTCCTCGAAGCGCTTCACGCGGCGCATGCGCGCCTCGACACCGAGGGCAGGCCCGCGCCGGTCTTCCATCGTGATGTCACTCCGCAGAACGTGATGTTGAGCAACTGCGGCGTCGTGAAGCTGACCGACTTCGGTCTGGCGCGAGCGATGGATCGCAGCTCGATTACCAAGCCCGGTTTCGTGAAGGGCAAGATTTCCTATCTGGCACCGGAGTTGACCTACGAAGCGGAGCCAAGCGCGCAGACCGATGTGTTCAGCGTCGGCGTGGTCCTTTGGGAGGTTCTCGCGGGAGAGAAGCTGTTCAAGGGCGAGGACCCGGTCGAAGTCCTCGGTACGATTCGAGAGTCGGACACGCCCGACCTCTTGGAGTTTCGCGACGATCTGCCACAGCGCCTTCTCGACATCATCAATAAGGCCCTGCGCCGAAACCCAATCGAACGCTACGCCTCGAGTCGGGAGATGGCGCGCGACCTCGCGATGCTTCTGCGCGCGACCGACGAGGTCACCGACTCTCACGTGATCGCGCAGAGCGTGCGATGGGCCACCGGCCAGCTGGAGCGGTCTCACCTCAGTGAGCCACCGACGAAACCCTTCGCCGCCCGGGAAGCCCTGGCCCAGGCCGACTCGGCCCAAGAAACCCTTCCCGACACCAGCATCCCCCTCACGCGCCGAAAGTAGGCGCTACAAGAGGTTGAACCCCAGGCCGGCCGCCACCGAAAGCGCGACAAACGGCGGGGTCATGCCGATGACGGCAGCGATCATGTAGTCGCGGAAGGTTACGCCCGACATGGCCAGGGTGTAGTTCACCGGAGGGATCGCCCACAGGAAGAGGCGGATGACGATCATCGAGCGGATGGGCTGCTGCTCGAGCCGATTCAGAGGCTTCTGCAGAAACGGGCGCTTGATGTTGATGTCCTTGAGGGGCTGGCCACCAATCGTGCGAACGATGAAAAACGAAACCGCGACCGAGGTGGTCGCTGCGATCACCGAGGCCAGTGAGCCCCACAGCGGACCGTAGGCAAGCCCCGACACCATGACGAACACGAAGCCAGGGATGTAGAGCAGCTGACCGACGCAAAACACCGCCACGAAAACGGCGAAGCCAGCGACCCCTGCCGCCCGCA
>JABDJF010000626.1 GCA_013002645.1 Myxococcales bacterium | reverse complement strand
TGACCGAACCGTGCATTTTCCAGAAACGAATCCACGCCGGCGAGGGCAGCAGCGCATCATCGTCAACGCATTCAGAGTAGAAACACGGCTCGTGGCTACCCACGAAACCGTCGAACAGAAGGACGCGCGATTGCTCCAGCGCACGCTCGATCAGCACGTCATAATTAGTCGTGAAAACTTCTACCGGCAGACGGCGGTTCGCCTGCTTCAGCCAGAGTGCAAAGCGGTGGTGCGGAAGGCTGTTTGGAATGGTCTTCTCATTTGGACACGCCAGAGTGGCGATCTTCCTGCAAATGGTCCTCTCCATTGTCGTGAGCGAACCCAGATCCAGGCCGAGGCTACTGTCGGCCGGCCCCATCGCGTCGAGTTTTCCCCTAACACGCGAGAGAACATCCTCGATGTTCACAGGCCGCTTCTCAGCCGCGAGCTTGGTCTTGCACTCTTCGACGACATCAGTCCACGCGTTAGCAAAACCGTCACCCTCAGCCTTGACTGCTGTTTCACACTCTTCGGTCATTTTTGACACGGCAGGAATCAGGGCGACATGCGAGCGCTTCGTTCCCGGCTTGGGCGCCGGTGCAACATTGATGGCGCTAGAGGTGCCAGCGCCGAAGAGAAACGCGATCCGGGCATCGTGCGTCGCGAGGTGATCTCGCAATACCACCAGAGCCTTCAGTGGATCGTGGGTGAACATGTGTGCACCTGCCTTCTCGGAATAGCTGTTGCGTCGCCAGCCGACCATTGTACATGGTCGCATTCGGGTGATTCTCGCCAAACGCCCCGGGGCAGCACCGCAGCCACGTCTTGCGCAGTTCGTTTTGGTCGCGGCCTGTACGCCGCCCATGCGGCAGCGGGATGATCTTGAGCACCAGACGTCCGTAGTTGAGATAGATTTCATTGCCGTGGACGTTGGCTGCTGACAGGATAACGGGCTGGATAGCAAAGGCCGGTCCGAAGACCGGCCTGCAGCCAATCCCCCGAAGGGACGTTGGGGAACGGACGCTTGCGCTCCGACCGGAGCTTGCGACGCAGGCGATTGATCCTCAAGGTGCCTACTAGAGGAGCAACACTGCTTCTTCCCACACGCCACGTTGAGGGGACGTGGAGTCACGCCAAAAAGCCGCCTTACGGCGACCACATCGAAGCAGTCACAACGGTTTGTACCTTTCGCTGCCGGAGCCGATTGTCTGCCAGATAGCACCAAAGACTGATGCCACCTCGTTGATAGAATACTCGCTTTCGAGGCAGAACCAGAATAGCCCCTTGCCGCCGTGCTGAGAGCGGTTCGGTTTCCGCAGATCTCGCAGAGTAGCCATCATGTTCGTCAGGCGTTGCGGGCCGATCGTCACGAACAACACGATGGCCCTATCAGCCCTATCGACCGAAGATCGGAACTCGGGGCTCTGCAGATACCACCAGTAGTTGACGTACTTCGCCATTAGTCGGTCGAGCTCCTCGGTTGCTCGGTCAATTTCCAGGAAGCAATGGCGCGTCTTGTCGGCCCGCCGGAGTGCGAAGTAACCGTCCGGGGCGACGCGCACCGGTCGCATTCTCCCGTCGGTGGCTATGCGGGTTCCTTTCCGTAGCACACCCTGCTCCCAGCTAGA
This sequence comes from Myxococcales bacterium, assembly GCA_013002645.1. GTDB lineage: Bacteria > Myxococcota_A > Polyangia > Polyangiales > Houyiibacteriaceae > SG8-38. The sequence goes on along the minus strand of JABDJF010000626.1, from coordinate 2,691 downwards.
AAAATCCGTCTCCGCATCCGCACGGGTCGCCAGCTCGAGGACGCAACGGAAGTTCGACAACATCAACGAGTGCCTCAAGAACCATTCGGTGCGCCTGGTGTGGGCCTTGTTCCAGTTCACCGTGTTCCTCTCGGACCCGTTCGGCCGGGCCACCGCAGGCCCCGTCGCGGCCAAGGCCCGGGCGCCCGCGAGTTCGAGGCCATAGGCGATCAACGGCGCGCCCTGATCCAGATCGAGACGCATGCGCTGTGGCGGCAGGAATCGGCCAACGTATCGGTTGTGAAACAGACCTTGGAGCCGACGGGTGATCTGCTGATCTGATCCAGCGACGAGCGCACGAATGTGTCGCGCCTCTAGATACCGGTAGCTATGCACTGTCGCCAGGATCTCCAGATCACGAGGAGTCAGGGTGAAGTTCCCATACAGCTCGGCGTAACGATGCGGCTGAGGGATGAACTTTCGCAGCCTTCCGGTCGGCGATGTGGATGCAGTCATGGATTGTCGTTTAGAGAGTTAGTTGGCGGGCGCAGCCGCGCCCGCAGCCATTCCGCGCGAATTTGTGGCGAGTGAGCGAAGCGAGCGGGCGCGGCAGCGCCGCCACTCCGCTGGTCTAGCCTGGAGCGTCCGCTAGGACGCGGAATGGCCAAGCCCCGGCGGCAGCCGTGGGCGCAGCCTCGGCCCCGTTAGTTGATGTCAGTTTGTTACGGGCCGAGGAAGAGCAGCGGAGTGGCGGCGCGAAGCGTGCGCCGCAAATTCGCGCTGGTAGTTGCTGCCATTGAGCTTCCGCTCATGGCAGACCCTACATTGCTTAGCATGTAGGGGTTAATGTAGGGGCGGATCCTCCTCGCAACGGCGCCATTCTTCAAACGACGGCTCGCCTTCATGCCCGTACGCGCGGAGGACCTGACTTTCGAGCCACGCGCGCTCGCGCTCCGCGGGCCACGACTGCAATTGAAGGAAGAACCTCTGGTCGCGTGACACGTCGTCCGTTCGCGCCGTGACCAACCGCTGGCGATCGATGTCTGAGAGTTGGCTGATTCGATCCCGTGCTCGCTTCTTTCGCCAGTCATCGAACTGGTGGCGAGACCGCTCCTCCGCCTCAGAGCGGTCCCTCGCCGTTTGGTGGGCGCTTTCCTGGTCACGTTGCACTCGGGCCTGGTCCACGAAGCCAGCATCGAGAAGGCCACCCACGTGCGCGGGAAAACCGTCGCGATTCTTGCGGCTCGCCTCGACCGCGAGGTCGATGGCGAGTTCGGCGATTTCAACATCTTGGTCCGCGGCATCCAACAGTTGTCGACCCCAGCCGATCTGACGTGGTGACAGAGTTCCAGGAGGTCTTCCGTTACGGCGTTCGAGAAAGCACCGGGCCAATTGCTCGGCCTGATCGGGTTTGGCATTGCTGGGTGGTGGTGTTCTCTTCACTTCGACCGCGGGCTCCGGATCGGCGTTGATACTTGCCCTCGGGCCATGTCTCTCGTTGAACCGAGCGTACTCGCTCTTAGCGCGATCGCCAGGGGTGTACTCGATGATCCAATCAAGATTGCCCTCTGGATTCGGCGAACGTCGATACTTGACCTCGGCGATGTACCCCGACTCGCGATGCGGCCGATGGACGGCTGCCATCTGAGCCTGCATGCGACTACGGCTCGACTGGGGCTTTTGAGCGGCGTACTGGCAGTAGTCGGAGTATCGAATCCGCGCCGTGCTCCCCGAATTCTTGAGCGCGGCGTAGATTCTCCGGCTGATGATTTCATAAAAACGCTGCGCTGAAGGCGTCAACGACCGCTGATACTCCAGATCGAGCGGCCGAGCCTTTCCCTCGCGAACCAGGTCGTAGTAAGGATCGTTGAGACTGATGTAGACGGTCTCAGCTCTTCGACCTCCTGGCAGGCTGTGTCCTCGGTAGAACACGTTGTACCGACTGAAATAGCCTTCGAGCGTCGCCCCCTGCTTGTCAGCAGTCCTGTATGTGATTTTCGCTCGAATGAATGTAGCGGCGTTCTGGTCGAAAGCCCGCCGCACGGCATTAGTGTCGCCTCCATGGTTCAGCTCACGCGCGATCTTGCGGAGATCGCCGATCTCGATCAGCCGCGGGATCGGTTTTCGCAGCTTGTCGAGGCGGCGTTTGATAACCCATGTGTCGAGCCGGTAGGCGAGCTGTCCCGGAGTACCAGCGGCGGTGCTGTAGTCGACACTCCATTGGAGTTCAATCCGCCCTCCAGGCTTTCGCTTGAGGATTCGAATTGCCTCGCCGCCGCGTTTGGCGAGTTGGTGAATCGGCATCTCTGTCGAAAGCAGCTCTACTCGAATCGGATCGATCTCGGAGCGACTCTCCTCTGTATTGGATTCATTTGCATTGAACATCACACCTGTGTGTTTAGTTATTAGTCTTAGTAGTTAGGAGCCCGGAATCGGCGAATCTTGGCAGAGAAAGGCTTGATTCCGCTGGCCTATCCCGTGCGATGGGCTGGCCTATCCCGTGCGATCGGCTGGCCTATCCCGTGCGATGGGCTGGCCGTTCCCGTGCGCGGCGCTGGCCCTTTCCGTGCACTGGGGCGTGGCGCTGGGCCATCCCGTGCAGTTCGACGTCTTCGATTCGAAGTTCGAAGATTGACTACGGCTGCCGCCCAGCGATCTGTTTCGCGACCTCTTGAAGGGCTTCGACGAGCTCATCACGACTCACCTCCTGAG
>JABDJF010000624.1 GCA_013002645.1 Myxococcales bacterium | reverse complement strand
ACCCCGATGTGCGCAAACGCCGCCTCGGCGAATTCACGCACGGTGTGCGTCTTGCCGGTGGCGAGCACGTAGTCGTCCGGCTCGGGCCGTTGCAGCATTCGCCACATGCCCTCGACGTACTCCTCAGCATGCCCCCAGTCGCGCTTGGCGTCGAGATTTCCGAGATAGAGGGTGCTTTCGATTCCGTGCGCGATTCGCGAGACGACCCGCGTGATCTTGCGCGACACAAACGTCTCTCCACGACGCTCCGACTCGTGATTGAACAAGATGCCGTTGCAGCCGTAGATCCCGTACGCTTCGCGGTAGTTGATCGTAATCCAGTAGCCATAGAGCTTGGCTGCGCCATACGGGCTTCGCGGATAGAACGCTGTGGTCTCGCTCTGTGGTACTTCTGCAATCTTTCCAAACAGCTCACTGGTGCTCGCCTGGTAGAAGCGCGTCTTGTCCGTGAGCCCAAGGATGCGGATGGCCTCGAGCATTCGAAGAGTGCCGAGGGCGTCGGCGTTGGCGGTGTACTCGGGGGTTTCGAACGACACGCGAACATGGGACTGAGCGGCCAGGTTGTAGATCTCGTCCGGTTGGGTCTGCTGTACGACCCGAAGGAGGTTGGTCGAATCGGTCATGTCACCGTAGTGCAGATGAAATGCCGCTTCTGGGACATGCGGATCGACGTAAAGATGGTCGATTCGCTGGCTGTTGAGCGATGAAGCGCGGCGCTTCACCCCGTGAACCTCGTAACCTTTCTTGAGGAGAAGCTCTGCCAAGTAGCTCCCATCCTGCCCTGTGACCCCCGTAATCAGCGCCGTCTTCGTCCTCATTCCACCCTCCGGCTCTGGTCGGCGACCATGGCTGAATTAGGCCGGAGGTTCAAACGGTTCATCCACCAGTCGAGAGCGCCCTCTGGGGTCGCGTCCAGGGGTCGAACGTGTATACTATGCGGCGCCGACACGTGGGGTGCGATTTGTCGAGATCATTCGAAATTGCAGGTAGGCCGGTCGGCCCTGAGTATCCGCCACTAGTCCTCGCGGAAATCGGGATCAACCACGAAGGTAGCCTCGACAAGGCGATTCAGATGGTCGACGACGCCGTCGATGCAGGGTGCGAGTGCCTGAAGTTCCAAACTCACGTCATCGAAGACGAGATGGTCCCCAACGACGTGATTCCTGCCAACGCATCCGAATCGATCTGGGAAATCATGAGTCGATGCGCCCTCTCAGAGGAGGAGGAGAAACGACTCAAAGCGTACGTGGAACAACGAGGCGCCATTTTCTTGAGTACTCCGTTCTCGAGGGCAGCGGCCGTTCGGCTCGAGCAAATGGGCGTGGCTGCCTACAAGATCGGCTCGGGCGAATGCAACAACTACCCATTGGTGGAGCACATCGCTCGGTACGGAAAGCCGGTCATCCTGAGCACCGGAATGAACGACATCGACTCGGTGCGGCCGGCAGTGGAGATTCTGCGACAGCAGGGTGTCCCCTTCGGGCTTCTGCATTGCACGAGCATGTACCCAACGCCTTATGACAAGGTGCGCCTGGGAGCCATGCAGCAACTCGCCGAGGCGTTCCCAGACGCGATAGTCGGCCTCTCGGACCACACGACCACCATATATGCGTGCCTCGGTGCCGCGGCGTTGGGGGCGAGCATTTTGGAGCGGCACTTTACCTCGTCTCGAGATTGGCCGGGACCCGATGTCCCGATCTCCATGACACCAGCCGAGTTGCACGACCTCATCGAAGGGAGCAAAGCCATTCATCAATGCCTTGGAGGACGGAAAGAGATCTTGAGCGAAGAGCAACCGACAATTGACTTCGCTTATGCGAGCGTCGTCGCGATTCGAGACATCGCCGAAGGAGAAACCATTGCCGAGTCCAACATCTGGGTGAAGCGCCCCGGGACCGGTGAGATTCTCGCCAAGGATTTCCGCACGGTGCTCGGTAGGCACGCAACTCGCGCCATCGCGAAGAACGCGCAGCTGAAGTGGGGCGACGTCGGTGACAACTAAGCGCATTCTCTTTCTGACAGGCACCCGCGCGGATTTCGGAAAGCTCAAGCCACTCATGTTGGCCGTGGACCAACACCCGGGCTTCGAATGTCAGATCTTCGTCACCGGTATGCACATGATGCGCCGGTACGGCTACACGGTGGAGGAGGTTCGCAAGGCGGGGTTCACGGACCTCCACTTGTTCATGAACCAGATCGAAGGCGAGTCGATGGAGCTGGTGCTCTCGAACACCATCGTGGGGCTTTCGCGATTCGTGCACGAGGACCCGCCTGACCTCCTCGTTGTGCACGGCGATCGAGTCGAAGCGCTCGCGGGCGCAATCGTCGGGTCGATCCGAAACATCTTGACGGCGCATGTCGAGGGCGGCGAGCACTCCGGAACCATCGATGGGCTGATTCGGCATTCGGTGTCGAAGATGAGCCATATCCATTTCGTCGCGAACGAGTCTGCTGCCGGTCTTCTTCGGCAGCTCGGCGAGGATCCTTCGAGCATTCATCAAATCGGCTCACCGGACATCGACGTGATGCTCTCCGACGAGCTACCCAGTTTAACCGCCGCCAAAGACCGATACGACGTGACATTCGAACGCTACGGGATCGTCTTGTTTCACCCCGTGACGAGTGAGCTCGATCAGACCCGGGCTCAGGCGCGCGCCCTCGTCGAAGGCGTGATAGCAGCCGGGAATCCTTGCCTCGCCGTCTACCCCAACAACGACGAAGGCTCCGAGGACATCTTCCGAGAGTACGCGCGCCTCGAATCCGCGCCGCACATCCGTATCTTTCCGTCGATTCGCTTCGAGTATTTCTTGAGCTTCTTGAGGGGCGCGGATTTCATCGTGGGGAACTCGAGCGCGGGAATTCGCGAAGCTCCCGTCTATGGCGTCCCAACGATCGACATCGGGTCGAGGCAGCGCGGGCGCTTCCGGCACGCAACCATCACTGGGGTTGAACCCGACTCGCAATCGATCAGGGACGCGATTCGAGCGGCGTCACGTCGTACCGAAAGGGTCCCGTCGCATCACTTCGGGGATGGCCGGAGCGCCGAACACTTCATCGAAGCACTCGAAACCGACCAACTGTGGGAGACTACGACGCAGAAGCAGCTCCTGGAACTACGCAATGACGAATGAAACGGTTGCAGTCATCCCCGCGCGGGGTGGCTCGAAGGGCCTGCCCCGCAAGAACATCGCCGAGCTTTGCGGCAAGCCGCTCATCGCTTGGACCATCGAGGCTGCACTGAAGTCGGCAACCTTGACGCGGGCCTACGTGACCACCGAAGACGACGAGATCGCAGAGATCGCGGCTCGCTACGGTGCAACCGTCATCGTGCGACCCGCCGAGCTCGCAACCGACGATGCCCGCACCGAGGATGTCGTGTTGAACACCCTCGATGCGACGGCCCGGCTGGGTGATTCGGCTCGATACTTCGCCCTGCTCCAGCCCACCTCTCCGCTCCGTCACGAAGGGCACATCGACGAGCTCGTCACAGCAGCACTGAAGTCAGGCCTGGACTGCGCATGGAGTGTCAC
>JABDJF010000147.1 GCA_013002645.1 Myxococcales bacterium | reverse complement strand
TGCCGACGATGCGAGCTACCGCGCGGCCCTCGCGGAGCTCGAAACCGGAGACCAAAAGGCGTCGATTCTCCGCCTCGCCTCGATTCCAAAGCTCTACCCCGACGGCGACATGTGGCCCCGCGCCCTGTTCAAGTTGGGCTGGGTCCAGCTGCGCAATGGCAAGTACCAAGGCGCCTACGACCGCTTCGACGAGCTGGTGAGGCGCGGCGGGGACGAGCGCCAAGAAGGCATCACGGGCCGGGCAAACTACTGGCGTGCCCGAGCGCTCTACATGTTGGGGCGGCGCATCGACGCGGCGAAAGCCTACGAAGAGATCGTTCAACGTTGGCCGCTTCGCTACTACGCGCAGCAGGCGCTCTGGCGTCTGGGTGAAATCGACCCCGGACGCGCCAAGACGGTCATTGGCGACATGCGTGCAAGCGACGAGCCCACGCGCATGGTCTTTGCTTGGCGCGACGAGTTCGATGAGCCCGCTTTCGATCGGATGATCGAGCTCCTGCGGGTCAACGAGGTCAGCTACGCCTCGTCGGAGATGTCGGCGCTTCACATGCTCGGCGACGATGTCGACCCCGAGATGGCGGTCGTCGGCGCGGTGCTTCTTCAGCATGCTGGCGCGCAGACCAAGCTCAGCCGCGTCATCCGGACGCACTTCGAAGACTTCGAAGGGCTGCTGCCAAAGGGCGAAGGTAAGTTGATCTGGGAGGCGACCTACCCGCAGGCCTTCTCGCCGCTGATCGAGAACATCGCGGAGGATGAGGGGATTCCCGCTTCGTTCGTGCGGGCGATCGCACGCGAGGAAAGCTCGTTCGACCCGGAGGCGGTGTCCTGGGCGAAGGCTTACGGCCTGGTCCAGTTGATCATGCCGACGGCCAAGCGCTTCGCGTCCGAGGTCGGCGTGAAAGCCACACCGCGCACCCTCAAGAAGCCGGACGTCAACCTCAAGATTGGCGCCCGCTACATGGCCTGGCTCTGGAACCGATTGAACGAGAATCCGGCGCTGGTGCCGTCGGCGTACAACGCCGGCGAAGGGGCGGTTCGACGCTGGCTCACCGAAGATGCGACACGCCCACTCGACGTGTTCATCGAAGAGATTCCCTACGACGAGACGCGACGGTACACACGCCGCGTCTTGCAGACCTATGGCGTGTACCAGTGGCTCGCTGCAGAGCAGCTCCCGGAGCTTCGCGCCAAGCTGCCCGGCAACGGCGAGCAGCAGCGTTTCAGCGCGCTTCCCCGTTGAGCGGCTTCATCTATACGGGGCTTCGCACCCTAAGCGATGACTTTCGGCAAGAAGCTACCGAACTCGATCGCCTTGTTGATGTCGCCTTCGACGCGGAGCTTGCCCTGCACGAAGGCGATTTGCGGGTCGAGATTGCCGCGCAGGATCTCGGCGAGGTGCGCGTCGCGAATCGTGAGCGTGGCATCCGCCGGTCGGCCGTTGCCCTTGGTGACGCTCCGGTCGTGCATGTCGATCATCCAAGTTTGCTCGCCCGCACCGGTGATCCGAAGCTGGAACTTGCCATCTTGAAGCGAGCGGTCGTCGGCTGCCTGCTCGAGGGTCGTCCTCATCTGCTCGACGAAGGCGGCCGTCATTTCGGCCACGGCCCGGGCATGGGCGTCGCTCGCTTCGGCATCGGGCAAGCGGTGCGGAAGCACGGCGGCCTCGAGCTCGTTGGCGGACTCGCGCAGGTAGCGCGTGAACAGGTCGAGGTCGGGCATGACTGCCGGCGATGAAGTGGGACTGATCGACAGGATGCCGTTGTAGCTCAGGACGGTGATCAGCAAGCCCATGCCGTCGACGAGCGGGGCCATGCCCATGCTCGCCAGGAGCTTGTGCCCCGCCATGTAGAGGTCCATCTGCGGCCCGGGCACGTTGGTGATCACCACGTTGAAGACCGGATTGTGAAGCTCCGAGACGCGGAACCGGGAGTAGAGACGCAGGACGCGATTGGCCAAGCCGAACGGCACGAAGTCCCAGAGGTCGACGAACGCACGTGTCGCGCCGGCCTTCTCGAACGCTTTGCCACCCTGCGTGTGCTCTTTGATGACTCTCAGGCGTTCCACGGGATCGGCCACGTCGGTGGCGAGGTCGAGGAACATGGCCGACACCTTGTTGCCCATCTTCCCGTGCTCGTCATCACCCCGAGTCGAAACGGGAACCATGGCGATCAAGGGCTTGGCTGGAAGCTCGCCTTTCTCGTCGAGATAGCGGCGCAGCGCGCCGGCGCAGATCGCGAGAACGACGTCGTTCAGTGTGCAGCCGGTGATCTTGCGAATCGCCTTGACGCGGTCGAGCTCGAGCAGCGCCGTGTTCCAGATTCGCTGACCGGTGATCGTATGGTTGATCGGTGTCGGCGGCGCCGTCATCGGAACGGGAGGGGCTTCGACGCCCTTGTCACGAACCTTCCCAGCGGCGCGAAACGCATCGGCGAGCTCGCCAGCGACTCGCTTGATCTCGCTAGGCTTTCCCATGATCTTGCGGGCGGTGTGGGAAAGCACTTGGAGCTCGTTCGGAACCGGCGGAATGGCTCGGGGCGGCGGAGGGCTGAACGTCCTCGGCTCTTTCGTCATGTCGAGCAGCACCCCCATCATGTCGGCGCCCGAAACACCGTCGATCGCCGCATGATGAATCTTGTTGATCACCGCGATCGAGCCGGGCGGCACCTGGGGGATCTCATCGAGCCCTTCGACGAAGGTCATCTCCCAGAGCGGCCGGCTGCGATCGAGCGGCACGCTGAAGATCCGCGCGGCGAGCCCTCGGAGCTCCTTCCAGCTGCCGGGGCTTGGAAGCGCCACGTGCTGCAAGTGCATGTCGAGATTGAACGCCGGGTCTTGCACCCAGTAGGGCTTGCCGATGCCGAACGGCACCATGGCGAGCCGCTGCCGAAGCCGCGGCACCAGATGAACACGGGACATCATCGTATGGTGAAAGCTTTCGAAGTCCATCGAGCCCTCGAACACCAAGACGCTGCCGACGTGCATGGGCTGACGGGCATCCTCGAGGTAGAGGAAGGAAGAGTCGAGTCCGGAAAGAGGCTGCATCAGAATTCTCCGTCGGGCCCAGCCCGAGAGCAGACGACTAGCCTACACCGGGGCGCCCCGTGATCTCCAGTCCTTCTCAAGACTCTTCGAAGCTGCGGTCGAGCTCTTTCAAGAGCCGCTTTTGCTCGCGGGAGAGGCGTTTGGGCACTTCGATTTCGACCAGGCAGATCAAATCGCCACGCCCCCGGCCGCTGAGGCGCGGGACGCCTCCGCCCCGAACCACCAGGGTTTCGCCTGCTTGGGTGCCGGACGGAACCTTCACCGTCTGCGTCGCGTCTTCGTCTTCTTCGAGCGCCGGCACCTCGAGTTTGGCGCCGAGGGCGGCCTGCGGGTAGGTCACGACGAGGCGATGAATGAGGTTGAACTCTTCGCGCTGGAAGTCTCCGTCGGGTTCGATGTGGACGGTCACGTAGAGGTCGCCGGCCGGGCCGCCACGCGTGCCCTCCTGACCGCGACCGCTCAGACGAAGGCTTTGACCCGTATCGACGCCGCCAGGGACGTTGATCTTCACGACGCGCTCGACGTCGATTTGGCCTTCGCCGTCGCACTCTTCGCAGGCCTCCTTGGCTTGCGATCCTCGGCCCTGGCAGCTCGGGCAACTGGTCGTCATCACGAACGCGCCCTGCGCTCGCGCGACTTGTCCGCGGCCGCCGCAGGTCGCGCAACCTTCGCGCACGCCGCCTTTTGCGCCCGTTCCGTGACAGGCCTCGCATGGCGACGGATGCGAAAGATCGATCTCCCGGGTCGCCCCAAACGCCGACTCGCGAAACGATAGGCTCACATCGGTTCGGATGTCGGCGCCTCGCGTGGGCGCGTTTGGGTCCCGCCGGCGTCTGCCGAAGCCGCCAAAGCCAAAGCCACCTCCGCCACCGCCGAAGAGATCTCCAAAGATGTCTTGGAACTGGCTGAAGACGTCGCCGATGTCGCCAAAGCCCGGAGCGCCCGGGCCGCCCAACCCGGCGTGCCCGAAGCGGTCGTACATCTGCCGCTTTTGCGGATCACTCAGAACTGAATAGGCCTCGGCGCAAACTTTGAACTGCTCCTCGGCCTCAGGGTTGTCCGGGTTCCGGTCCGGGTGAAACTCGAGCGCCTTCTGGCGGTAGGCCTTCTTGAGCTCGATCACCGTGACTTCGCGGGAGACTTCGAGAACTTCGTAGTAATCAGGCTTCGACATGAGGTCCGCGGGCCGTTCGGCCGTCGCAACATAAGTATGTTGCGCCGCTGGTCAAGGTCCGCCACACGCCGAGAATGGCGGGGTTCGGGCTCAGGCTTCGGATGCCCGCCCGCCGGCGGCGCGACCGAGCACATCGGCGACGAGCGCGTGGGGGAGCTCCCCAGAGCGCTGGAAAGCCCGCATGTGCAAGATGGGCTCGCCCCCCAGATCAGCGACAGTCCGTCCGCGGATTTCTTGAACGTACTTGCGGGGCTCGAAGGGAATCAGGCTCGACTGCGGGTCCGAGTCGATGCGTTCGAGCAGGCCCATCAAAGCTTGGAGCGAGTTCATTTTCATGTATGGGCAGGTCGCGCAGCCGCCCGCCGTCGAGCAACCTTCGCCGCCCGCCACCCCCGGCAAGACGCCGAGGCCGCTTTGCGGATCTTGGGCGACAGCCTCGCTGGCGACCGGAAACACAATCTCCGCGGACAGCGCCGCCCCACCCTCCGAGGCGTAGTCCCGAAGCTTGGCCTGCACCTGCCGGACGATGGGCGTGATCATGCCCGCTTCGGTGCCGAGGATGAATCGCAGGTTGGCCTGTTCTCCGCGCGCGATTGCCTC
>JABDJF010000554.1 GCA_013002645.1 Myxococcales bacterium | reverse complement strand
GTCGCTTCCGGACGGCCCATGCTTTCGAGGGCCAATGCACGGCTCCGCAGCAAGCTCTCGTCGCGGGGCGCCAGCCGGAGTCCCGCATCTGCCGCAGAAAGGGCGTTCAGGTCTCGGGACAGGCTGCCATACGCCCGTGCGAGGTCTCGCCAGGCGCGCGGGTCGAGCGGCGCCGCGTCGGCGACTCGCTGATATGCATCGGCCGCCGCGGGCCAGCGCCACGCACGGGCGTACGCGTCTCCCCTCACGCGATCGAGAACCGGATTCGGCCCAATGAACGCTTCGGCACGCCTGGCAAACGCGGCGGCCTCGTTCGGCCGGCCCTGGGCCGAAGAGAGCCGTGCGCGCAATACGAGAGCCCGTGCACTCAGAACGGAAGACTTGGATTCGCGAGCCAGGCGCAGCGCGCGCTCGATGCTCGGTTTGGCAACATGCACGTGTTCCTGGTTCGCATGGAGCAGGGCGAGGGCCTGCGTGAGCAACCTTTCGACGACAGAGCGCGCCGCGCCTCCCGTGGGTTTGTGCGCGCCCGCTCCACGTCCCATCCAAACCGTGGCGGAGCCCACTTGGGTCACCGGCTGCGCTAGGCAAGGATCGAGGGCGACCTTGCCTCGCTGTTGGGCGCCGTGCGCGAAGTCCATGCCTCGGCCCGTGCGGCTGGCTTCACAGGCCAGGGCTTGGAACTCCAGGCTGTGTTTGCGGTGCAACAACCGTGCTTCGACTCGTAGTGGGAGCTTCAGCTGCGGTGGAAGCTTCATCGAGTAGCGAACCGCCTGGGCATCGTGTGCCGGCAGCGTGCGGTCGAATGCCGGGGCCGAGAATCGATGAACTCGATGTAGGATCTCGGGAGAGGCGTCTGCATCGAGAAGCGTGGCCCGCAGGATGAAAACGTCGTCTTCGGTGTCCCCGTTCGGACGCGAGAGCCCGAGCACCTTGCCCGACCCGTCGCGAACCTCGACCTCCAACCAGACATCCTGCATGTCGCGCGCTCCGCCGGGGAATCGGTGGCCGGTGCCTCTATTTTCGAGCAAAACGTCGAAGACCAGTTGGTCTGCACCCCGGAGCCTCGACTCTGCGGGAAGCAGGTAGCGTCGCGAGCCCGCGCGTACCGCCCCGATGTCGACGAGCACGGCGCCTCCGAGCTGTCCGGCGGCCTGTTCGGCATGGCCTGGGTCCGGCAACTGGATGGCCATCGCCGTGTGAGACGCGGTCCACCGGTGACTGCTCACCATCCCGTCGAAGGCCGCCGCCATCTCCGCATCGGAAGCAGGCACCGGAGGCATGTGGCAGCCTTGGCAGCTGCTCTCGTCGACCGACGTGAGGTGATCCTGCACCGCGCCGGCAAAGGCCGACGACGACCAGTCGCCCAGGTCGTCGATTCCACGAATGTGGTTCTCGTTTCCGATCGAAGGGCCGGAAAAAGACCTGTGACACGAGCCACAAAGGGCTGCGGTGCGAAGCGGTTTCATGGTGAGCTGGGCACGGTGTGTTTCGATCTCATCTGGGTTCGCCGGGTCGGGCAGGAGGACGGCCTGGTTTGTCAGCGAGAAACTCGCGTTGCCGTCCGGACGCGCCGACTCGACGCTGTGGCAGACCAAACAGGTGATGCCGGCGTATGCGAGCTCGTTTTCCGGCGAGACATCCTTGTCGATATCCCCCGACATCAGAAGAAGTGGGTCGTGGCAGCCGGCGCAGAATCGGCTTTCATCTGCGCCTCGCTCCTTGCGAAATTGGTCGATGCTTGCGCGGTACCAGGGGTTGTCGAACGACGCATATGCGTGTGCGCTATTTGCCCAATGTGACGCGACGTCTGAGTGGCAATTGGCACAATCGTCGGTCTTGGCGATTCTGGTGATATCCAAAACTCCAGCGTTCATGAGTGACGGGCTCAGGTCTTGCCCGGTCGAACGAAGCTGCTCTGGGGCGTACGAGCAGCCCGCGATCCAAATCAACGCCATGAAAAGCCAGCGAGTCATCTCTTGTAGGACGTTCGACGCCCCCTTTCGGATCTGATTGTGCTCAGAGTGTGCCGAGGCTCACGAAAATCTGCGTGAGCAGCGCGTCGGCCATCAGAATGCTAATCGAAACCACGACGACCGAGCGAGTCGTCGAGCGGCCGACGCCTTCGGTGCCGCCTCGCGTCTGCAGTCCGAAGTAGCAACCCAGGATAGCGATTAAAAAGCCGAAAAATGGCGTCTTGGAGACGCCGCTGACGAAGTCGTTGATTCGTAGCGAGTCGAGAGCCGTCGAAAAGAAGAACTCCATCGGAATGCCGTACGAGAGTGCCGCAACGAGCATTGAGCTGAGCATCCCGAGGATGAACGCAACGAATGTGATCAAAGGCATGATCACCACGCAGGCGACCAGGCGCGGCACGACGAGCTTGCGAATCGGGTCTGCGCCAAGCGCTCGGATGGCGTCGACTTGCTCTGTCACCGTCATCGAGCCGATCTCGGCCGCAATCCCTGCCGCGATCCGGCTGCCGACGACGAGCGCCGTCAGCGAAGGCGCGAGCTCGCGGGCCTCCGACACCGCGATGACACGACCGAGAGTGTCCTTCGCGCCAAAGGCCTCCATGGACACCGCGAACTGAATGGTCATGACGATGCCAACGAATATCGCCGTCGCCGCCGCGATCGCCAGGCTCCGGACACCGAGCTGCTCGAGTTGGTAGATGAATTCGCTGGTGTCGAAACGCGTCGTGAACATCGTACGCAAGGTGCGACCTGCAAGGAGCGTCGAGGCGCCCACCTCTTCGACGAAAGTTCGAAGACGCCGGATCTGGAAGTCGGCCCAGGTCGTGAGGTTGCGAGGTTGGGTCGATGGCGACGCGGAAGTCACGGCTGACCCGTCGTCGTCGCAAACCCCGCGAGCAATCCGTCAAAATCCGGCAGAGCCTCTTCGAAGCCGGGGCCCAGTGGGGTGATGAGCCCGAAGTCGTACACGCAGTCGTCCTTCTTGAGGATCTGTAGAAGGATCTGGCGCGGGACACCGTCGAGCTTGGCGGTGAATTGCGTCCGTAGCGCTTCGCGACCGTCCATCGGGACCCGCTCCTCGTCGACCAGCTCGCGCTCGGTGAAGCCGATCATCAGGTGGCTTCGGAGCGCTGTGAGCGGGATGTCCAGCGTAGGGTCACAATCGGAGTCGACATGAATGACGGCCTCTTTGGAGGCGCTGTGCCAGGCCAGGTCGTTTTGCCGGTCGACCGTGACAGCTGCCCAGCCTTCGCCGACCGGGCCGATTCGATAGGACGTCTGCTCACCCCGGTAGACTCCGTTTTGGAGCGCGCCGGTGGTCGCACAGCCCATCGCTGCGAGGCTCATCAAGAGCCAGATTGCCAGCCGCCGCCTCACTGCGGCGGACTCTAGCAGGCCGGGCTTTCTTGTCGATTTGGGCTTTTCGCGCTGTAGGCGGGCCGCGCCGGTTTTGGTTCGCTAGACTGTAGGGACTGTGAGTTGGGGGGCTCAACCAGAACAGACGACACAGATTCGCGGCCTCGCGACCTTGGATCGGCTCGTCGTGGAGGGGCAACTGCCTCCCGACCGCTACGACGAGGTGGTCATCCATGCGCAGCGGACGCAGTCGACCGCCGAGGAAGCGATTCTGCAACTCGGTCTGATGAGCGAAGCGGCTCTCCTCAAGTACATCGCAGGCGTTTTCAAAACCCGATTCGTGAGCTCCGAGCGGCTTGCCAAGGCGGCTATCGATGTCGGGCTGCTCCAAAAAGTGCCGCGCAAGCTCGCCAAGCGGCTGACGGCCTTTCCGATCTTGTACGATGCGAAGAGCCGGATGGTTTCGGTCGTCGCCGCAGACATGACGGACGAGGATGTGCGACAGCAGATGACCTTCGCTACGGGTGCGCGAGGCGTGCACGTTTACGTGGCGCGGGAAGCTGCCATTCGCGCGGCGATCGCAAAGCATTACGACCAAGACAACCGGCCGTTCGAGATGCTGTTGAGCGGCGCCTCGTCGCGTGAGGTCCGCTCGTCTCGGGACTCCGATCCCGTACCTGGTTGGGGTCAAGTCTTCGACGACAAAGACGGGCTTCTGGTTCGCCGTCGCAGGAAGCAGTCACTCGAAGGCGAACAGCCCGCCAACGATCAGCTGATTGAGTACGACGTCGATGAGCCGCCACCGCAGACCCAACCGAAGGTTCCAGCAGGTCACACGCTAATCGAGCAGCTGTCGGCGCCTGAGGAGGGCGGCGACCTTGCAGTCGACCCCGAGGTCTACCTCGAAACGCTGAGCGTGCTCGTGACACTGATGGAGCAGCTCAATCCGGATCGCGGTGCGCACTCGACGAGAGTTGCGCGGATGTGTCAGCAAGTGTGCGAGCGGATTCGACTCAGCAACGCCCAGGTCCAAGGCATCTTAGTCGCGGCGTACCTACACGACGTGGGCGTTTCGACCGAATCGCACGCCACGCCCTTCGATGTGGCTCACGACGAGAGCAAACACGAGATTGCGCGCCGATTCTATAGCGCGCCGCTTCGGATCCTGGAGTCCGTCGGCCTTCCGAAGACAGCGGTCGATGCACTTCGGCACCGCTTCGAGCGCTTCGATGGCAGGGGGTTCCCGGAACGCCTGAGCGGAAAGGAGATTCCGCTCGGCGCCAGGATTCTCGCCGTTGCGGAGAGCTACGTCGATCTCACCCAGAGCAGAGCCAACGGGCTCGGTCGGCGCGTCTCCGCCGAGGAAGCCTGCGACGCGCTGGAGCCTCACAAGGGAACGAGCTTCGACCCGGCAGTCGTCGACTGGTTGCGTCACATCGTCCTCGACGACGGGCTCAACCCGCAAATCATGTCAGCGCGCCATCGCGTCCTCATCGTCGACCCGGACCCGGAAGAGACTTCGGTTCTCGAGGTCCAGTTCGCCGGTCAAGGCTACGATGTCAGCATCGAACGATCGATCAAAGGAGCGCTGGATTGTTTGAACACCGACGCATATGACGTCGTAGTGAGCGAGGTGAATCTCGCGGACGGTCAAGGTTTCGAGCTTCTCGAGCTGATGCGCAAGGATGCCCACACTCAGACACCGTTGATGTTCGTCACATCCGATCGCGCTCAGTCTTCGGTCAATCGTGGGCTCGAGCTGGGCGCGGCAGACTATGTGGTGAAGCCCACGTCGGCAGCAGTGATTGCCGCCAAGGCAGGTCGAATGATCGCGAACAGCCGGGCGCAGAAATCCGGCGGTC
>JABDJF010000535.1 GCA_013002645.1 Myxococcales bacterium | reverse complement strand
GAACTCCGCGGGAATCGGATTGATTTCCTGGAAGATGAGGGTCTCGACCAGCTCGGTCCCGCTGAAATGCCCTTCATCGGTCGTTCCCGGGCCACAGCACTCGTAGTTGCTGTAAACATTGAGCTGTTGGGGCTCTTGGTCTGGGCCACCTTCCCCGGCAGCCAGCGCACAAATCTGCGGGCCGTTGGGCGCCGGGTTCGGGCCAAAGCCAAACTTGAAGGTTCCGTCTGCGTTATACACGTTGCCGAAATACAGCCAGTCGTCGCCGATGAACTGGCCGGCAATGTCGAGCGTGTTGAAGTCCTGCTCGTAAACCGCGCCTGGAGTGCCGCCCATGCCGGCGCTTCCGCCCGTGCCGCCCTCTCCGGCGCTTCCGCCGCTACCGCCCATGCCGGCGCTTCCGCCCGAACCTGCCGAGCCGCCTGAACCGCCGCTACCGCCCGAGCCGGCCGTGCCGCCCTCCTCATCGTCCGAGCAGCCGTAGACCGCCAGCGCCGCAAACAAAATTGTAATCAATGTCGTCTTCTTCATTCTCGTCTCCTACCTCGTTTCGCGATGCGAAACATTCAAGTTGTCCAAGTTCTACCCACCCATCAGTAGCCGGGCTTGTCCTTCGATGCCACCCGGACTCAGTCTTTCGTGAAATACAGATTGTCGATCAGCAATTGGTCCCCGGCTCGAACAGTCGGCCCGCCCATGCCGAACGGCGAGCGAGCGAATTCCGGTTCCCAGCCGCGATCGATGAAATCTTGAAGGGGGATCTGCAGGAAATGCCACTCCCCGTCATTGGCGTAGCCGTAGGCGCTCGCACGGACGGTGAACGCTACGGGGTCCGGCGGCGGGGGGCCCGGCGGCGCAGGGTCCTCTGGGATCTCCCCAGACTGAAGCGTGATCTCAATCCCCTCGAAAGATGCATCGCTCGACTTGAAGCCCACGAACATCGTCGTCCATTCCGACAGGTCGATGGACACCTCCCAAAGGATGACAGAGCCCCAAAACGGCTGGGCGGCCGTCGTGAACTCGATGGACTCCAGCCCTTCGAGCCGATCCCTCGATGGGAACTGACCGCCGGTCAAGGTCTCTACCGGTCGGTTCAAATCGACGACGAAGATGAAGTAGTTGGTGGTGACGGTGTTGATCGGAATCGTTGCCGAACGGCCACCTTCGTAGAAGTAGCCCACCGACAGCCGCTCATCGCCGGGCTGGTAGGGGTCGGGCGCGACGGGCGGAAACGCGTAAAACGGCCCCTGGATGGAATCTCGAAGGCCGACCTGATCCGAGTAGTCGGGGGTTCCGAGGTCCGCGCAGCTGGCTACGAGGCTCAGGGCCAACAGCCCAGCGGTCCAAACGGGGTGTTGACGCTTCAAAAACATTCGGCATCTCGATCTAGCGCATCGATCGCCGTGCTCTGTACCGCAGTGGGATTTCCCAAACTGTCCTCCACCACGACCCAGTCGCCCTGAACCACCCCCCCTATGTCTAGAATCTCGAAATACGCGAGTGTCGCGAACCTGAGGGGAACCGTTCCCGAGGCATCGAACAACAACGATTCGGGAAAGCAGTCCAACACGGTCTGAAACCCGGCGATGGCCATTTGTCGGACCGTCTCTCGGTCTTCCTCCGCAACCTCGTTGGACTGGTAGATGTCGCGAAGCTTAACCGCCGTGAAGAACTGGTTTTCTCCGATCGGGATGTCCGCCAGGATGGTGGCCCAGGCGTAGAACGCGCCGGCATTGCCGCCATTACCAAAGATCGCGAACTTCGTGTCGTCGCTGACGCCGAACTCTCGGAACGGATTGCGGGGGTTGCTGAGGGTGACCGTGGACGGGTGAATGCCCTCCGTTGGGTCGAAGAGCTCGAACTGGATGCCGGTGATGTTGAAGCCGAACTCGTATTGCCCGTCATCCCCGCACGCGGCGACGACCAGCACGAGCCCCAGCAACGACAACTTAATATACGAACTGCACATAAGTCTTAATCTCCCATTCGCGACCATTGCGGCCGGGATTTAGAGGATCGATGAGGAACCGACCGGAAAATTTATCGAGATTCCGGAAACTCCCGCGCACTCCGAATCTGGTGGAGGCGGGGGCATACATCCCGGGCGGCTCGACCGCGTAGGACAGGTCGAGCATGACTTGCAGCGGGAACGTCAGGTTGAAGTCCCTGTAGTAGTCATACGGCCCCCAATCGTTGAACTTCAGGTGATAGTTGATGTTGAAGGTGCCGTACTTGTACCAGCCGTAGGTGCCAAAGCGCGTCACCGTCCGAGGGCTGTCGCCATTCGCTTGGCCTTGTCCGACGTAGATCCAGTTCACCAGACGCATCTTGTAGGTGAAGTTCGTGACCGTCCGCAGGCTGATGTCCCAAAGGTTCCTGGCCGGCGCACTCGTCGCGAACGCAAACAGAATGAGGTCTTGGTTGATGGCCACGGCGGAGTCTTGGGCGGTGGGGAGAATCTTGTAGACGAAATCGAGCGCCGCGCTGAACGTGGCGTCTTCGCGCTCCAGGTTGTCCCAGGCGTACAAGGGTGTCGCAGGCGTCGGGTCGAATCCTACCAGCAGCTCGAAGCCATAGGTCTCTCTGTTCGAGCGAACCCAGAACGGATCGTCGAGCTGGTTTCTGCCGTTGACCCCCGGATAGTACGTGCCGGTGTCCGCGTCGAAGAGATCGGGGATGAACGGAAGCGGGCCTTCAAGGGGCCTTTGCACCAAGACATTGGGCCCCAGCATGAACTTGCCCACGTAGTACCCCAGCCCCGTCGACACCGCCCAGTGATTGCCTTGGCCGCTTTCCTTGAGCGACCAACCGGTAATCGTCGTCGTCTGGTCCGCCCCGCCGTCGCTCACCAGGCCTCGATAACCGCCCTGCACGTACCAAAAGAAAGGCGCGGCGTTCAGCGTGAACTTGCCCTTGGCACCGAGCGTATCGGCAAAATTGACGTTGTTGTTGCGGATGTAATAGCCAGAGTCCAAATAGGTCGGCCCGTCGGCTTGGCGGGCGGTTTGGTACGGGTCGCCGATGAAGTTGGAACGTGACGTGATGCCGCCGAGCTCCAGCGTGACTCGCTTGGCCGAGTAGCCAAAGTACAAGCTGCTCTTGCGGGCCTTTGGCTGCGGAATGACCGAGCTCGCAATCCCCGGTGTCTGTTGCGCGATGTCCTCTTGGTGCATCACCGCGAACTTGAAGTCCCCGAAGATCCGGTAGTACTTGGCCATGACCGTTGGGTTCGCGCCCCACCAGAGCTCGGGACCGTACGCGACCTTCAGGCCGTCGACTTTGCCCTTCCCTGAAAACACGACGCCGAGCGGCACGTTCGCGTTGTAGATGTCGATGTCGTACTGCTGGTGCACCTCAGGGTAGAGACCAAAGAAATCTCCCTCGTAGCCCCAGTGGTAGTGCCCCTCGCCGCGAAAGAAGCTCTCGAGAAGGAAGTACTTGCTGTCCCAGTCGAAGGAGGCCTCGTAGACCTGGAAGCGGTTGAACCCGGTCAAGTCGCGAACTTCACCCGACACGTCTACGATCCCCACGGGAATGCCGCGGTTTTCGTAGAAGATCTCATTGATCGGGTTCTGGGCCACATTTCCGAGCGCGTTGACCACGACCTCGGCCCTTACTCCGGCAAACGGCTTGACCTCCACACCAAAATAGAATGATTCGGTATGGTCAAAGCGCGTTTCTGCCCGCTCCGGCACGTTTAGCTGGCGGCCCCCCGTCGTGAAGGTATCGAAGTCAACCCGCAGCTTGCTGACGCGGGCCCAGCCGAGCTCCATCAGCTTGGACTCCGTGTCGTCGTACGATCTCGGCCCGAGCCTCCCAAAGTGAAGGCGGATTTTCTCGATGCTGGTGTCCGAAGCGTAAGGATCCAGAGTGAAGGCTTCCTGCAACAGATAGTACGAGGCTCGCGGATACACCGCGTAGATGCCGTCGACATTGGGTTTTCCCTTGGCCGCAATCCCGAACCACTCCTCGTTCATGTTGTTTTGGCCCTCGACCCAGTCGGAGAGGTATTCCTTGTTCGACCAGGACGCGGTGGTGTCGTGTTTGTCGAGGTTGATGTCCTGCTGGTATTTCCACCAGCCGTCGCTCCACTGAAAGATCATGCCGCCGATGGCGTTCCCCACCCTGCCCTTGCCGTAGCTCTGCTCGTAAATCTCCTGCCATAGAGATCGATTGTACTGAGCCTGGGCAACCTGATCCTCCCGCCCGGTTTTTGCGTTGAATGCATCGGCGCCGAACTCGGTGTACATGAGCGGACGGCCGAGCTCCTTGTCCACGCGTTCGAACAGGTCTCCAGACGACATGCCGCGATAGACATTGGTACCGAACACGTCGATGTTTGGGCATTCCTCTTTGATGACCTCGAGAAATCCGAGGTCGCCGTTGGCCATCGACACCGGATGGTTCTGGTCGAGGGAGTGAATGAGATCGGTGACCTCCCCGAACAACGAGTACAAGAAGGTTGCGCGCGCATCACCCTGTTTGGCCTCGGGCAAGTTTTCGATCTCGCTGGACTTCCAGTAGAGCCCGTAGTTGTTCTCGTTGCCGAGCAGCCACATCAACAAGCCGGGCGTGTCTTTGTACTCGGCAACGAGCTCGGTGATCTGTTCTTTCACCAGCTCACGGAAGCGCTCGTTGGAATAGTCGATCGGGTTGACCCAGACGTCGTCGATTCTCATGCCGTAGCGGCCCATGTCATGGTTGAGGACCGTGTAGATCCCGTACTTCTCGTAGATGTACGTGATCCATCGCGGAGGAATGCCTAGGTACTGCCGAATGACATTGACGTGCATGTCCTTCAGCCACCTCATCTCGGCATCGAGCGCTTCGACGATCACCTCGTCGGGCTTGCCCCAGAAGTCGTAGGTGTAGTTCTGGCCGATCGGCATGTATCCCCAGTTCATCCCGAACACCATCGTGGGCTTGCCGTCGACGAGAAGCTGGTAACCACGTGCGTCTTTGTGCACCTTGACGACATTGGGGCCGTCGGTCGTGGGAATGGTCGGCGCCGATCCCGGTGGGGGCGCCTCTGGCCGCGAGTATGCCGCCGGCAGTTCGGATGCCCGTCCCCGGGCGAAGTCGTCTGTCCGCGGCGTGGGTGCACCAGGCGCTGGGAGCGATGGCGCTCCGGGCGGTGGGGCCTTTCCGGACCCTGCAGGGCCCCCCGACGGTGTCGGCACCACGGTTTTTTCTCCGAACTGCTGCGCCGCGGCAACCGCAGACCAAAGCAAGACGAAGACGAGCGCACCGGCGATTCTCATGCGGCTTGCTCCTTTGGAAGCT
>JABDJF010000530.1 GCA_013002645.1 Myxococcales bacterium | reverse complement strand
GGTCGAGTCCTATCCCCCGCGCGTGCAGGAGCAGAACCCCAGGTCTGTGCCCGATCGCGAAATAGTCTGAATCCGAGGTCATCCATGCGCCACTACGAAACCCACATCTCCCGTTTCCTACGAAGCTCGACTCGCCCCAAAAGGGAGTCGAGCGCGTTGTTGGATTTGGTCCCCTCCGGCTTCGACCTCCTCTCCACCAAGCAGGTCGCCCATCAGGCCCTAGAGATGATGTCGAACGCGGCCAACTCGAAGCGCTACACCTGCGTGCTCAGTTCGACGCAAGCCACGCTCCGTTCGACCCGCATTCCGATCCTCGTCGAGGACAACCGTCGCGGGCGGCCGCTCGTACCGTATGCCGACCTCAAGCGGACGCAGCGCCGATGGCTCGGCCAGGTGATTTTGCAGCTCTACTTTGCGCAGCTCTTTCAGAGCGACACCGCCGTCATCGACCTCTGGCCGTCGCGCCTCGGCGTCGACGCCGCCGGTGATGCGATTTGGAATCCGCGGCCGGTCTATATTCGATGGGACACGAGATTCGTCGCTGCCCTTCGAGACGTCTACGCTGGGTTCTTCTTGGATGATGAATCGCGCTTCGAGGACGGACTGAGCCGGCTCGGACTAGGTTCCGCCGGTGGCCTCCTGCTGCGTCACCTGGGCCAGGGGAATCAGCGGGGCGTACGCTTCAGCGCCGCTCATCTGCAGTCGACGCTCAGAGAACTCTCGGATCTACGCCTGGGCCAGCCGGGAAGCCTGCATCGGAACTTCGTGGCGTTCGGGCTCTACCTCGCGTCGCTGCATGAGGTCCTCGAGTCGCTCGAATGCACGCTGGACGTGCGAAGCGCGTTCATGCGCAGCTATCGACAGGACTGAGATGAAGTGGGTCGCAGCGGTCAGCGCAGTCGTCATCTTGGGTGCCGTAATCGGCGTCGCCCTGCTTGGAGGTGGAGCGGTGGCTTACGACAGCCCAGCCTATAGCGTCATCGAGACGGTCGGCGACGTCGAAATCCGGGAGTACGAGCCCTACCTCGTGGCCGAGACCTTGGTCGGCGGAGGCCACGAGGGCGCAGGAAACCAGGGCTTTCGCATCTTGGCCAAGTACATCTTTGGCGACAACCGCGTCAGCCAAAAGATCGCGATGACGGCGCCCGTCAGCCAGGCGAAGACGGAAGGCACGAAGATCGCCATGACTGCCCCGGTGACCCAGGAAAAGCAAGGCGACCGCTACCGAGTCCAGTTCATGATGCCTTCGGAATACTCGCTCGATGAATTGCCCGAACCCAATGATCCGCGCATCGCTCTGCGCGAGATCCCCGCGCGGCGCTTCGCAGCGATTCGCTACTCCGGCACCTGGTCGACGCGGAACTATCAGAAGAATCTGGAGCTGCTCCTCGGGTCTCTTCGCGACGCCGGCTACGCGCCCAGCGGCGAGCCGATTTGGGCACGCTATGATGCGCCGTTCAAGCCCTGGTTTTTGAGGCGGAACGAAATCCTCACCGCATTTGAAGCGCCGGTCGCGCAGCGTTAGCGCGTTTGGGTGACAGCAGGCCGCGCGGCGCAACCGTCGAAATCCGCTCTTCGCGAAGACCCAACTCGCGGAATACGACGTTCGCACAGAGAACTCCGGAGACGTAGGCAGCCTCCATGTGTGTCATCGGGTAGGGCAGCCGCACCCAATCTCCCGCCATCAACAAGCCTCGAACCGAAACCTCCGGCGTCGGGCGAAGGGCGTGCTGACCGGGCGCGAACGCTGGGAAGTCTCGGCGAACTTGCAGCACCTCGTCTGAAATGGCCAAGCCCTGGAGCTCCGGGAAGTAATGATGCAGCTCTTCCAGGAAGACCCGCCGGATTTCCTCATCGTCATCGAGGTCGCGGGGCAGTGAATAGTTGTGCAGCTCCAAGACGGCGCCTCCATGGATCTCGACCCAGGCGGACGCCTCGTCGGTAACCCGATGGTAAAGCGTCACCGAGTCCAAGAGGCGCTTGCGGTCGACGTTGATGAACGTGGGTAGGCCCGCGCGAACATCGCGATCGACCCAAATTCGCCAGACCGCGTAGCCGTTGGAAGTCCGGAGCGCCAGCATGTTGCCAACGAGCTCGGCGTCGACCTCACGCAGCCATGCAGACTGTTCCAAGATCGACTGCATGCCGGGAATGTCCGCGGCCATCACGACCCAGTCATACTCTTCGCGTTCAATCCGGAATCGTTTGCCTTCGCCTCGCTCGATTTCGGACACCGGCGAGCTCAGCCGAATCTCGACTCCATTGGCTTCGAGATGCGCGCGAATTGGGGCGAGGAGCGTCGTCTCGTAGTCGCCGGCGGGATAGTCGTAGAGCAAACCGTGGTCATGGCTGAGGTAGTAGAAGTGGAACGCACGAAGGACGTCTGCTGTCGATAGGTCGGCCTCGTCCGAAAAGAACGCGCGAGCAAAGGTTCGAAAAGAAAGCCGGAGCTCAGGCGGAAGATCCGCTTCTTCGCAAAAGCGCGCGAAAGGGATCGACTCGTAGGCTTCGTATGTGCGTTCCATGTCGAACCGAACGAACGAATCGAGGCGTTCGCGCGTCCGCTTGGGAATGACAT
>JABDJF010000452.1 GCA_013002645.1 Myxococcales bacterium | reverse complement strand
GTCGCTGCGCCGTAGCGGAGAATCCAGACGTTGAAGATTCCGAGTGCGATCACGATCTGGGCAATGAGAACGATGGTTGTCAAATGGCCCCCTCTCCCGCCGCGCAAGATATCAGATTCCGCGCGGTGCAACGCTGCCAAGCGACGATATCGGGCCGGAACACCACGAGGTCAACCCGGTCCGCCTGTTTCGCACCCCGTCATCGACATCGGCGTCCAGTGACCCAAGCTTCTCGCGATGAGTCAGCGCGTGCAAAACCGCCAACAGGACCTACGGGTGCAGCATTGGGGTGAGTATGCCTGAAGGCCCTGACACAGATTGCATCGTCCAGCGGCTGCATCTGAGCGCCGGGGCTTGGCTCGACCTGTGGCCGCGCCTGCTATCCGCACAAAACGACGAGTGGCTGACGCGCTTGACCGGAGAGCTGCCGTGGCATGAAGAGCGCTACCGAATGTTTGGTCGTGAAATCGTCGCACCGCGCCTTGTTTGCTGGCACGGCGACCCGCAGGCCCGATACCGCTACTCGGGAGTCTTTCACGAGCCGGAGCCGTGGACCGAGCCACTTACCGAGCTCCGCCGTGCCGTCGAAGGCGCCACCGGGCTTCGTTTCAACTCGGTTCTAGGTAATCTTTATCGAGGCGGGCGAGATTCTATGGGTTGGCACGCAGACGATGAGCCTGAAATAGGCCCAAGCGCTGACGATCGTCACATCGCGAGCCTGTCGTTCGGGGATGATCGTCGCTTCGTTCTACGGTGCGCCGAGCGCCGCGAAAAGACCGAGGTTCTGCTCGGCGGCGGTGACCTCCTCGTGATGCGCGGCACCACACAAAGCGAGTTTCAGCATGCCATCATCAAGACGGCGAAGGTCGTGGGGAAGCGAGTCAACCTAACTTTTCGCTACGTTTCCGGCGGCGGCTTGACGTCACGTCCCCCCGCGCAAGGATTAGGCGCGGCACCGTCTGACGATGAATCCTGACGAACCATTATTCGACAAGGAAGACGACACGAATCTGGGCCGGGACTCAGAGCCGGCGATTGGCGAGCGCATTTACGAGCTGCTGTCTCAGCAACCCTACGGGGTGCTTTGTGTGCAAGGCGGAGGGCAGCCGTACGGCGCGCTAGTCGCCTTTGCATTTTCCGAGGACCTGCGGCACCTCTCATTCGTGACGCCCGTGACCACGCGGAAGTATCGGCTGTTGAACGACTGTGACCAAGTTGCGTTTGTCGTCGACAGTCGGTCGACCGCGGCGGACGGAGTCATGGAGGTCGAAGCTGTCACGGCCACCGGACGCTCGCTGCTCATCGATGATGAAGGTGAGTTCGAGCACTGGGCCGAGTTGCTCGTTCGCCGGCATCCGTATCTAAAATCGTTCGTCAAAGCCAGCACCTGTGCGCTATTCCGCGTCGACATCGTGCGCTTTCTACACGTCATGCGGTTTCAGGAGGTGCGTCAGTGGATTCCCAACGGCCCCTCCTGATGCCGCTCGACGCTGTCGACGCCCGTGACGAGCCAATCGTCGGTGGCAAGGCGGCAAAGCTATCGCAACTCGCGCGGGCCGGTTTCAGAGTTCCAAGAGGTTTCTGCCTGACGACGTGGGCGTATGAATCCTTTGTCCACCACGCAGACATCATCAACACGATTCGCATGGAGCTCGGCCGCAAGTCGCTGGACGACATGCGCTGGGAAGAGATCTGGGACGCGGCGTTGCGGATTCGCGGAGAATTTCTATCGCAGCCGCTCTCCGATTCGCTTAGCGACAGCATCGTCGATGGCCTCAGCGCTCTCGATTCCTCGACCACGCTTGCGATTCGATCGTCAGCGATCGGTGAAGACTCTGCGGGCCGTAGCTTTGCAGGTTTGCACGAATCGATCGTTGGCGTCCGTGGGAGACATGCCGTGCAAGACGCAGTGCGTCTCGTTTGGGCGTCGCTCTGGTCCGACGCCGCCCTGCTCTATCGCAAGGAGCTTGGTCTCGATCCGGCGCACAGCCGAATGGCTGTGCTCGTTCAAGAGATGGTGAACGACAATCCCTCGGGCGTCGCGTTCGCTCGTGACCCACGCAACCCGCACAAGGAGCACGCAATCATCGAGTCGGTCCCGGGGCCGTGCAGCCTGCTGGTCGATGGGCTGGTGGACCCCGATCGTTGGGAAATCGAACGCAAAACACACAGTGTCATCGCGTGGCTACCCGGGGACCGTGAGGACTCGGACGATCGAGGTCCGCTGCTGGACCCGACTGAGCTCGACAACATTCTGAAAACTCTGCTTTCGGTCGAGCAGTTGTTCCGCTGGGCTCCCGACATGGAGTGGACGGGACGGTCTGAGTCGCTCACCGTCTTGCAAGCGCGACCCATCACGACCGGAGCGCCCGACGAGGATGAGAAGCGAGCCTGGTATCTCAGCTTGCGGCCCGGCGATGGCCGGTTGAGAGACCTACGACAGCGCGTTGTCGAGCAACTCATTCCGGAGCTGGAAGCGGAGGGGGATGCACTTGCGGCAGAGCAGCTCCACCTGCTC
>JABDJF010000443.1 GCA_013002645.1 Myxococcales bacterium | reverse complement strand
TGGCCCGGAAGCTCGACCATTTCAACCAGACGCTCATCCGGAGAGACCCCACACAGGACGAGGCCGCCCTCCTCGAGATGTTCCCGGTACTCGTTGTTGACCTCGTATCGGTGTCGGTGCCGTTCACTGATCTGAGACGTTCCGTAGATCTGAGCCGCCAAAGAGTCGGGCTTGATCTTGCAGGGGTAAGCTCCGAGACGCATCGTCGCGCCCTTGGACTCGATGCCCCGTTGATCGGGCATGATGTCGACTACGAGATGCTTTGCCCTGCGGGCGAACTCGGCGCTGTTGGCTCCGTCGAGCCCGCAGACGTTCCGAGCGTACTCCACGACGGCCATCTGCATCCCGAGACAGATGCCAAAAAATGGAATCCCCTTCTCGCGTGCATACTCAATCGCCTGAATCTTGCCCTCTGAGCCGCGGTCACCAAACCCGCCCGGCACGAGGATCGCGTCGTGTTTGCCCAAGCGAGCCTCGAGGTCACCGCCTTCGAGCTCTTCGCTGTCGACATAGTCGAGATCGAGCTTCACATCGCACTCGAGCGCGGCGTGGACCAAGGACTCGTGGAGCGACTTGTACGAATCTCGAAGGTGCACGTACTTGCCGACGAGCGCAATCGAGACGTGCCCCCTGCCGGGAGCCATGTAGCGGTCGACCGTTCGACGCCAAACCGACAGATCGGGGTCACGCGACCAAATGTTGAGCCGTTCGGCTAGCAGACGATCGAGCCCCTGCTCGTGCAGCGTCAACGGAAGCTCGTAGATGACTTTCACGTCGGGCGCGGCGATGACCGCTTGAACCGGCACGTTGCAGAAATGCGCAATTTTCTCTTTGAGCTTGTGCGGCAGCTCGCGGTCGACCCGGCAAAGCAGAAGCTCGGGTTGAATCCCAAGACCCAAGAGCTCTTTCACCGAGTGCTGGGTGGGCTTGGTCTTGAGCTCGCCCGCCGCCGCGATGTGCGGGATGAGCGTA
Source organism: Myxococcales bacterium (assembly GCA_013002645.1). Taxonomy (GTDB): domain Bacteria; phylum Myxococcota_A; class Polyangia; order Polyangiales; family Houyiibacteriaceae; genus SG8-38. Next base: position 4,072 of record JABDJF010000443.1, on the reverse strand, counting down.
ACGTGAACCGAAACGCTGTTCTGCGGCCCGAGCTCGCCGCGCAGCTGTCGAACCGCTTCGAGGACCGGCAGCGACTCGATGTCGCCGACGGTGCCACCCACCTCGACGATCGCCACGTCGACGTCACGTGTGGCGTCCCGGACCCGCGCTTTGATCTCGTCTGTGATATGAGGAATGACCTGAATCGTCGCTCCGAGGTATTCGCCGCGACGCTCTTTGGCGATGACCGAATCGTAGATCTTGCCGGTCGTGAAGTTGTTCGCCTTGGTCATGGTCGCTTTGGTGAAGCGCTCGTAGTGGCCGAGGTCTAGGTCTGCTTCGGCCCCGTCGTCGGTGACGAAGACCTCGCCGTGCTGGAAGGGCGACATCGTGCCGGGATCGACGTTGATGTACGGATCCAACTTCATGTTGGTGACCCGCAGTCCTCGTGCTTCGAGGAGCGCACCCATCGAAGCGGCAGCGAGGCCTTTTCCGATTGAGCTGACAACACCCCCTGTGACGAAGATGAACTTGGTGTGTCGTGCGTTCATCCGGTGTGGCTCCAGGAGCATTGCGTGTTGCACGCAACGCAATGACCCTAAAGTCCATACCGAATCGTGTCAACGCGACTCGCCATCGAAGTTACCGATACCGCGATTGCGCGACTTTTCTAGCGATGGGAATCGCCGGCGTCGACGCGGTCGGCGATCAGTGAAGCACGGGTGACACCCGCCGAGCCAAAGCGCTCCCGGAGCGCACGGGTCGTCGCTGCCAAACGCTCCCGTCGCTCGCGCTCCACGTCTGGAAACAGCTCGGCGTCCGGCTCGTTGGTCAGCGACGAAACCGACACCCCGGTGAGTCGCACGCCCGCTTCGATCGCATCGAATCGCGAAAGCAACTCGCTCGCAGCGTGGAAGATCGCATCGGTGTCGGAGACGGCCCGCGCGAGCCGCGCTTGCCGAGTTCGAATGCGGTGATCGCCGTACTTGAGCTTCAGCGTGACGACCTGCGCCCAGAGCCCCCTGTTCACGAGGCGATCCGCGACCTGCATCGACTGCCGCAGGATCGGTTTGAGCAGCGCGTCGGTCGTCGTGAGGTCCTCTTCGAATGTCGACTCGGTTCCAAGGCTCTTCGGAGGCGCCCCAACAACAACTGGCCGCTCGTCGATCCCGCGAGCCAGCTCGCGCGCCACCTGACCCCAGCTCCCGAGCAACTGCTCGAGCGTCCGCCGATCGGTGCGCGCAAGGTCTCCGATCGTTTGTAGACCCGCCGCCCTGAGCCTCACCCTCGCCTTGGGGCCGACGCGCCACATTCGCTCGAGCGGCAGCGGCGCGAGAAACTCGGCCTCTCCTCCCGCCGGAACGACGGTCAGCCCATCGGGCTTATCGAGGTCGCTTGCGATCTTGGCGACGAACTTGTTCGAGGCGACACCTGCCGAGCCGGTCAGCCCGATTTGGGAGTAGACCTCTTCCTTAATGAGCTGCGCAATCGCGGGCCCCTCCCCAAAGAGGGTCCGGCTGCCGGTCACGTCGAGAAAAGCTTCATCGACCGACAGCCCTTCGACCAGGGGCGTGTACCGCCGAAAAACCTCGAAAACTCGGCCACTGAGCTCCGAATAGCGTGCGCGGCGCGGCGGGACGACGACGGCATCGGGGCAACGTCGCAGCGCCTCGACCATCGACATCGCCGACCGAACCCCGGTCGGGCGGGCTTCATAGGAGGCCGCGGTCACCACCCCCCGACGCGAGCGTGCGCCGACCAAGACCGGCTGCCCTCGCAGATCCGGGTTGTCCAGCTGCTCCACCGACGCGAAAAACGCGTCCATGTCGAAGTGGATGACCGTACGCATGCGCTCTTTTGGCACCCTACCTCAACAAGTCTTGATCGTCAGCGCGATCAAACGTACCGTCCGGCGCTATGGCTGAACCGGGCAAAGACAATCCCTACCAGGGTACGTGGGGGCCGCTCCGACGGATAGACGACGGGATTTTCCACGTCGAGATGGGGATCTTGTGGACGTTCCTCGGCGTCTCGGCGGTCATGGTGTTCCTCGACGTCATGTACCGCAGGCTCGCCGCACCTGACAGCAAGGTCGCCGAGCTCACCGCGCGAATCTTCGGAATCGAGAGCCCCGAGGCCATGGAAACCCTGACGACCGTAGGCCCGATCGTAACCGGCCTCATCGGTGTGGGCCTCGTCTACTTCGCGTTTTGGACCGCCGAGAAGCATGCGTCCGAGGGACGAGAGCAATCGTTCGTCAAGCCCCTGGTCCAAACGGCCGCTGCATGCGCCGGCCTCGGTTTCCTAGGCTGGATCATGCTCCAGCCCCAAGTCGAATCGCGTTGGTTTTATCTGCTGCTGTACTCGCTGTGCGGCGCGGCTTGGCTGTTCCAGTTGCTCCGCGAGCGCGCTCCGGGTTGGCCCAGCAAGCTGATCGCCTTCATCATCGTCACCGCGCTCTACCTGTACATCACGCTCAACTACTTCCCGGACGGGTACAGCTGGTCCAAAGAGCTCTCCCTCATCATGCTCCTGTGGGTAGGCTTTCTCGGCGCGAGCGTCTGTGCCCACGAGGGCAAACACATTCAAGTGGGCGCGCTGAAGAAGATCGTCCCCCCGTCGATGTCCCGCTTCTCCGACGCGATCGGCTACCTGCTGACCGCAGCGTTCTGCTTTTTCATGGCAATGCTCGGCTACGAGTACGCGTCCGAAGCGATCCAACTCGAGGGCCGCTTCGAGCAAACCAACATCCCCGACTGGGTGGCGACGATCGCCGTTCCCGCGGCATTCGCCATGACGATGCTTCGCTACATCGCCGCCGCCTTTAGCTCCATTCTTGGCGGCTCGTACGGCGCTGCTCCCGAAGAAGAAGCCGTGGTCGCTGCGAGCCAGGTTTCCAAGAAGGGAGCGGAAGGATGAACCAGGTTCGCGAGCGCAAGCTGCCCCTCCTGATCATGATCGCAATCGTGCTTTTCCTGCCGTTCCTCGGCAAGGGCGGCATCCTGGCATCTGCGATCATCGCCGCGGCCCTCGTCGGCGCACCGCTTTTCGTTCTGATCGGCATCGCCACCCTCGGTAGCCTCTTCCTCTGGAGCGGCTTCCGCGACCCGGAACAGTTCACGATCGTCATCGAGGGCATTCGCAGTCTCGCGGACAGCCCCACCCTTCTCGCGATTCCCTTCTTCATCATGAGCGGCGCGGTCATGAGCCGAGGCCAGATCAGCCAACGCCTGGTCGACTTCGCGCAAGCTCTGATCGGCTGGGTCCCTGGCGGCATGGCGATGAGCGGTGTCATCGCATGCATGCTCTTTGCCGCGATCAGCGGCTCGAGCCCTGCAACGGTCGTCGCGATCGGCACCATGATGGGGCCGGCCCTGATCGCCGAGGGCTATCGAGAGCGTTTCTCCCACGGCTTGCTCACATCCGCGGGTTCGCTAGGCATCCTGATTCCGCCGTCGATCCCGATGATCGTCTACCCGATCGTCAACCAGACCGCAGTCATCGAGGTCGAGCGCCTGTTTGCTTCGGGCTTCGGGCCTGGCCTGGTGATGGGCTCGATTCTGATCGGCTATTCGTTCTATCAGGGCATCGTCGACAAGGTCCCGACCGCTCCGTTCAAGTTCAAGAAGCTGGCCGCGGCCACCCGCGACGGCTTCTGGGCACTGATGTTCCCGATTTTGATCCTCGGCGGCATCTACGGCGGCATCTTCAACGCCGTCGAGGCATCCGCGGTCAGCGTCGCGTATGCGGTCGTGGTCGAGGTATGGCTGCACCGCGCGCTCAAGCTCAAAGCGATCCCCGGCATCTTCAGCGAGACGGGCGTATTCCTTGGTTCCTTCCTCGTCATCCTGGTCATGGCGCTTGCGCTCGGTGAGTTCCTCGAAAAGGAAGAGATCCCGGCGCTGATGGTCGAGTGGATTCAGTCCAAGGACCTCGAGTACTGGCAGTTCCTCGTCTTGCTCAACCTGATACTTCTAGCCGTCGGCATGATGATGGACATCCTCAGCGCGATGTTCGTCTTCATCCCCATGTTAGCGCCGATCGCGGCATCGATGGGCGTCGACCCGATGCACTTCGGCATCATCTTCATCGT
>JABDJF010000374.1 GCA_013002645.1 Myxococcales bacterium | reverse complement strand
CAACTCTCTACGAACTTAAAAACAACCCGTTGTTCGACACCACGATCGAAGCCGAACCTCGGAACTCGTATTCCGAGGTCATGCGGGTGGCCCGGGGCGTGGCGCCGGACGAATCCAAAATTCAGTTCGACCTCGATCGACTGACCCGCCGCGAGGACACCTCCGACTTCAAGCTGCCGGTGCTTCTGTGGATGCTCTACGAGTTTGCCGATTCGGATCTGCTGAGCGCGGAAATTCTCGGCAATGCGAAAGACGTGATCCTCGGGCACAAGCTCTGGCCGGACGAGCTATTGACGGAGGCCGATCCGGTCGCGACCGACAGCATGGTCTACCTGACTGAGAACCACTTCATCCTGTACGCGAGCAGCGCGTACCTCGCTGGGCAGCTCTATCCGGACGAAGTGTTCGCTGCAAGCGGCGAGACCGGCGCGGAAAAGATGGCGACGTTCCGGCCACGCGTCATGCGCTGGCTGGAGCTTCGGTACAAGACCGGCTTCAGCGAGTGGCTCTCGAACGTGTACTACGACGAGGACATCCCCGGGCTCGTCGCGCTCGTCGAGCTGGCCGAAGACGAGGAGCTCAAACAACTCGCCGCGATGGTCCTCGACCTGATCTACGCGGATATGGCCCTCAACCAATATGACGGCGCCTTCGGCAGCACCCATGGTCGAACGTACGAGGACAAGATGGGCGGCTCCCGGGACAACACCGGCTCGAGCTTCAAGCTCCTGTTCGACCTCAACGAATTCGCGCCGGGCAACATGAGCTCGACTCTGCTGGCGCTCAGCACCACGTATCGGTTGCCGCGAGTCATTTACGAGATGGCCCACGATGTCGAGCGCCAAGAGTCCGAGAACCGCCAGCGAATGGGCATCAAGCTCGAAGAGGCCGCGCGCTGGGGGCTCGATACGGAGCGGTTCGAGGACGGCATGACGTTCATGACGCTCGAGGCGTACACGCACCCGCTCACGATCGGCCTCTGGGTCGAGATGCTGAACGCCTACAAGTGGTGGGAGCACGACGACTACGCGCTGTTCAAGCCATTCCGCGATGTCCTCGAGAACGAATTGGTCCGCAACGCGTTTGCCATCGAAGCTGAAAAGGACATCACTCGGAACATGCGCCCGGAGGTCAACATCTATACCTATCGGACCCCGAGCTACATGCTCAGCACCGCGCAGGACTGGCGCAAAGGCTTTGGTGGAGACCAGCAATCGATTTGGCAGGCGACACTCGGAAAGAACGCGGTCGCGTTCACGACCCACCCGGGGAACGAACGCTGGGATGGCGACACGCCGCGCTACTGGACCGGCTACGGCACGATGCCGCGCGCGATTCAGGTCAAGAACGTCGTCATCTCGCTCTATGATGTCGATACCGAAGCCGTGCTTTACGTTCCCGATCAGCCGCTCTACACCCATGCGTTCGTCGACAAAAGCCAGTTCGATGAAGCGTACAAAGAAGGTGGTTGGTTCTTCGCACGCTTCGGGGATGGGTATCTTGCCCTGTGGGCCTCCGACCCAGACGCGGATTGGAAGGTCAACGACGACCCGGATCACGACGACCTAGGTGACCACGAGATCATCGCGGACGGTGAAAAGACGATTTGGATCTGCGAGCTCGGAAGCGCAGCCGACTACGCCGACTTCGACGCATTCAAGGCGGCGATCTTGGACGCTTCGCTCAGCGCCGATGCCCAAGCGCTCACCGTGGACTACGAGTCACCCTCTCAAGGACGGCTGGTGATGGCTTGGGACGGCCCAGTCATGCAGGAAGGAGTCGCGGTCGACGTCGGCGACTACCCGCGGTACGACAATCCGTACGGCACGGCCGAATTCCCGGGCGAGGTGATCTCGTTCCTGCATCGCGGCCAGTCTCTTCGCCTCGACTTCACGAATCGGACACGTGAGGTCAACTACTTCCTGGACTAAGCTCCGGCCCATGTTGGATTTCTCGGGCCGCGAAGCGGTCGTCACGGGCGGAACCGGTGCGCTTGGTAGCGCCGTGGTGGGTCGTCTCATTGCGGCTGGCGCCACTGTCCACGTTCCCGTTTTCGAAGCCAATGAGCTCGACGGCTTTGCATATCGCGCCGACGCGGCCGTGAGGCTTCACGAAGGCATGGACTTGAGCGTCGAAGCAGATGCCGCCCGACTCTTCGCCGAGCCGAGCTCTCTCTATGCGAGCATTCACATCGCAGGCGGGTTTGCGATGGGGCCGATCGGCTCCACTGGCCTCGACGTTTGGGATCACTTGATGCGTATCAACGCCACGACCTGCTTCCTTTGTTGCCGGGAAGCCGTGAAGGCAATGTCGGAGAGTGAGGGGCGCATCGTCAACGTCGCTGCGCGGCCGGTCCTCGTGCCCACCGGGGGGATGGCTGCCTATTCGGCTTCCAAGGCAGCCGTCGCTGCGCTGACGCTCTCGCTCGCGGAGGAGCTCTCGGCTTCGTCGGTCTGGGTCAACGCCATCGTCCCGAGCATCATCGACACCAGGGCCAACCGCGCCGCGATGCCCGATGCGGATCATGGCGCTTGGCCCAAGCCCGACGAAATCGCCGAAACGGTCGCCTTCCTCGCCTCGCCCCAGAATTCCGTCACGCGGGGGGCCTTGGTCCCGGTCTACGGCAAGAGCTGACCGCGCTGGTGCTCCGGCCGTTGCCGATGATGTAGTATTGGCGGGATGAAGTACACGCATCTTGGTCGAACGGGTGTGACCGTTTCGCGGATTTGTCTGGGCTGCATGAGCTACGGGACACCGGATTGGCGGCCCTGGGTCCATGATTCGGAGGCGTCGGCGCCGTTTTTCAAAAGGGCAATTGAAGCGGGCATCAACTTCTTCGACACCGCAGACATGTATTCGCTCGGAGTGGGCGAGGAAGTGACCGGAAAGTGGCTTCGTGAGTACGGCAATCTCGATGAGCTCGTCATCGGGACGAAGGTTTTCTTTCCGATCAATCAGCGGCCGAACATGGGCGGGCTTTCGCGCAAGCACATCCAGCAAGCCTGCGAGGACAGCCTCCGCCGCCTGGGTGTCGATACCATCGACCTCTACCAGATCCATCGCTTGGATCCGGACACGCCCATGGAAGAAATGCTTGCTGCACTCGATCAGCTGGTCACACAGGGCAAGGTCCGTTACATCGGTGCGAGCTCGATGTACGCCTGGCAGTTTCAGCGACTGCTCTCGATGTCCGAGCGCAACGGCTGGGCGCGCTTCGTGACGATGCAAAACCACTACAATCTCGTCTATCGGGAGGAGGAGCGCGAGATGATGCCGCTCTGCGAAGACGAGGGGATTGGAGTCATCCCCTGGTCGCCGCTCGCGCGCGGAATGCTCGCCGGGACCCGCCGCAAGCTTGGGGACAGCTCCACCAGCCGGTCATCGAGCGACGGCCTCGATCAAATTCTGTACGACCAGCCCTCGGATTGGGAG
>JABDJF010000373.1 GCA_013002645.1 Myxococcales bacterium | reverse complement strand
GTCCGGCACGTCCTCGCCGGGCAGGGTCACGTGGCCCGCAAGCGAGACCCGAAGGAAGTCCGCCCTCGCCTTCTCCACTTTCTTCTGACAGACGTCCGACCCTGGTTCCTCGCACCGCTCGCGGATGATCTCGCCGGCGCGCCAACAGCAGGGCTCGTAGCCTTCGGTCGGCTCGGGACAGGCCAATCCGTCTTCGGTGACGATCGCCGAGCGGAAGTCCCGGTGCTCTTCGGAGTTGCCGTGTCCGGAGAAGACCTCCACGAGGCGTTGAAGGTTGGTGTCGTCGAGATCGGCGCGCAGCTGCTTGTCCCAGGTGTAACCGAGCGGCGTATAGAAGCCCCAGGTCGTGCCGTGCGGAATCACCAGAGTGTCGAGGCCCCATTCATTGAGCTTCTGGAAAAGCAGATGCGGCGTCGCAGCTCGCTCGCGGCAGCTCGCCGGGAGATCCTTGCTATTCACGCCGTCAGGGCAGAACGGATACTGGGCGTTTTCGCGAATGTGCCGCGCGAAGTCGAGATAGCCCTGCTGGTTTGGAATCGAACGCGCTGGAATTGCGAGGAGCGGCCAAAGCGCGCTGAGCTTCGAGAACGCCCGCGTAGTGAGGCCCGGCGCGGCAATCGGGCGGGCGGGGAGCTCGTCGTCGCTGTCGTGCTTGAAGATGACGTTTTTGTGGCCGTAGTGGGCCTCCGGAGTGAGCGCGACCTGCGTCCATTCGTAGCCGGTGAAGGCAATGGTGTCGGGTTGCTCGCTCCCGGCGACCACCGAATTGCACTGACGGACCGAGTCCCGGGTCATCTTCCACGTTCGAGGATTGAGGGCCTCGGCGTGGTCGGTCAGCGCGTAGAAATCGAGCTGAGAGCAGAAGCGGGCGAAATCACAGGCGTCGGCAGGCGGATGAACGCCTTCGCCTCCCATGAGCGGCAGGCCCCACATGAACGCATCCACCGACAGCGTCGTGTGGACGTGGAGGTCCCCAAAGAGGATTCGATTGGTTTCGTTGGGCGCTGCCCGCTTCTGTCCAGCGCCACGTGCGGCGACGTGCTCAGGCGCGAGCGCGACGCGCGCAATCTCGCCGTCGAGCTGCTCCTTGGCTCCGCCATAGACGAGCCAGAAAGCCAATACCGAGAGCACCAGGCCTAGGACGCCCGTAAGACAACCCTTCCTTATCCAAGCCACGCGGGCCGAAGCATAGGTCGGGATGATCGCCTGTCCAAACGATTCAGCGTCAGCGCTCGAACCAGCCCTTGGCCGACAACATCTGCAGCAGTTCCGCGGAGACTTCGGGTCGTACGGCCACGAGGTTGTACCCGGTCGCGGGCAGCGCTTCAAAAGAGAGGCTCGAGAAGTAGGGGCTTTCAGTGAGCATGGGTTGCCCGCGGTCGTCGGCGCGTACAAACACGAAGCCCTTTTGCAACAGGAGCTGCTCGACTTCCTCGGGCTCATAACCAAAGCGGCGGCAGTTGTCCGTCGAGAGCTCGCAGTATACGAGCTCGGTTTCCTCGAGGATCGCTGCAGCGCCCTGCAGGACGGGGAGCTCGCAGCCTTCGACATCGATCTTGAGGAGCCGCGTTTGCCGAATCGCGACGAGCTCGTCCAGCGTGCGCATCGGAACCCGAAGCTCGCCCTTCACGGTCACGAAATTCTGATCGTCAGACCGGCGACTGGTCATTGCGACCTCACCCCGGTCGGCGCCGAGCGCGTAGTTCAGCGTCTTGATGTTGCCCGCGCGGTTGAGCTCGACGTTGCCAGCGAGGTAGCCGTGGATTTGGGGATGTGCTTCGATGGCAATCACCTCTCCCTGGGGCCCGACCCGCATGGAGGCCGCGAGTGCAAGCTGGCCGATGTTGGCGCCCGCATCGATGTAGCGGTCCCCTGGACGCAAGACCGCCCAGACGAAATCTTCGTCTTCGGTCCGCGAGCTCGGATCGGACCAAAGCGCCGCCGAGATCGACGTCGGGTAGAAGCGAACCCGGAAGCCCCGCGGCATCTCGCGAACGAACAGAGGTGAAAGACCGCTACGCCACAGGATGCGGCCCAGGATGAAACGCCCGGGCCGCGGATGCTCGCGAAGCTTTCTCAGCCGGTATGCCCAATTGCTCATCATCGTTCCGGTCCGGGCGGCGACGATAGCGCGGCCTCTCGGGATCCCCGGATTTTGTAGCAGGTGGCTTGTGTGGTAACGAATCTCGGATGGGGGGCGAGCCGCTGGTTTCGATCATGATGCCCTGCTTCGATGCGGAGCGGACGCTACCCATGGCTCTCGCGTCGCTCCGCGCGCAGACCCATGAAAACTGGGAGGCGCTGGTGGTGGACGACGGCTCGAGCGATCGAACCTGGGAGCTTCTGCAGGCCTTTGGCGAACCGCGGCTTCGACTCGAACGCTTCGATCGCAATCGAGGTCGCGGAGCGGCACGCCAGCGATGTTTAGAGATGGCAGGCGGTACGCTTCTCAGCTTTCTCGATGCCGACGACTGGCTCTTTCCAGAGAAGCTTGCGCAGCAAGTCGCCCTAATGCATGAGTACCCTGACCTAGTGGTCGTCAGCGGGGCGGCGATCATCACTGACGCCGCGGGCCAAGCCGTGGGACTAATACCCAGAGGCGTCGCGCCGGGGCAGGGCCTCGCTACGGGCTTTTTCTCGCACCCTGGTCCGCCGCCTCTGAGTTTTCCACCTTGCATGGTGCGGATGGCTGGGGCCCGGGAAGCCGGCTTCAATCCCGAGTTCCGGCGCTCCCAGGACTCGGACTTCTTGATCCGCGTGATGCTCGGGAAACGCTATGCAGTTTCCTCCGTTCCGGTCTACGCCTATTCACAGGCCGAGGCCGCGGGCCTGGACAAGACCCTTGAAGGCTACCGTTTCAGGCTTCGCTCCTACGGGGGGTATACGGAGAGCTACCCGCTGAGCTCGCGGGCCGAGATGGCGAAAACGTACGCGCGGATTGGCGTTTACAAACTGGCAGGTTGGTTGGGCGCCGAACAGCGGCTAATCGAGATGCGCTGGCAAGGGATCACGCCCGAGGCCAGAGCGGCGTACGAGACCGCGAGAGAAGCGGTGACCCTCGCAGCGGACACAAAGGAGGCTTCCTGATGGCGCGCGCAGCGAGCCGCGAAACGTTTGCGACGCTCACGTCATGGATCGATCTACGTGGAGGTTGGCCCGAGTACCTGTGGGTTTTGGTCATTCTGGCCTTGTCTTTCAACGTGTTCGGTCCGGGCAATCCGCAGCCCGGCGACTTCATGCTGGTCGGATTGATCTGCATGCCGATTCTCATCGTGCGCTTTCGGATGCCCACCATCATCCGCAGACCGGTGGTTTCCCTGGCGGTATTCGTGGTCTACACCATTGCGTGCAACTTCGCCTGGGTCGCAATCACGAGCGAGTGGGACTTCTTCAAAGCCAGTGCATTCTATGCATTCAACTTCGCGGTCTTTCTCGGTTACCTCGTGATGCTTGGAGAGCGCGGAGACGATTGGTTACGTTGGACGCTGTACGGCTTTGCCGCGACTCTGGTGATGCTCGCCCTATTGTCGATCCCATTTTCCGATCGCGTCGAGAGTGGGCGCCTCGAGCTCTTCTTCGTGAACCCGAATCAGCTCGCCTACC
>JABDJF010000345.1 GCA_013002645.1 Myxococcales bacterium | reverse complement strand
CATCCTCATATCGCGCCATCCACTTCCACAGCTCTTCAGGGTTGAAGCTCTCGGCGGTGGTGTAGGGCACCATCCGGCGTGCCACGTCGCCGTCGTCGCGGTACAGGACGTTCCGATGCAGGTTGTTGCCGTCCTCGGTGGAGGTCCATTCCCAGCCGATGAACGAAGTGAACGAGCACGGCGCGTCGTGACGGGTCGCCGCGGCGATGATGTCTTCCCATGCCGCCTGCTTGATGCTGTCCTTGTCGAAATCGGCGATCGGACGGTTGCGGTTGATCGCCGCGCCGAACTCGTGCTCGAAGACCTCGGCACCCCTCCCTGCCCGCATCATCGACGCCCACTTCCGACCCGTGGCGGTCGCGTTGAGCTCGGGGTCACCGTTCATGAGCTTCAGAGGTAGTCCGAGCATCTCCGCGGGGTCGGCCACCACCAGAAAATCGAGCGGCGTGCGAATCTGAACGCGTGACCGCGTGGATGGGTGGACCACGGGCAGCCCTTTCGCCCAGCGGTAGGCCGTGTCGGGACCGGCGGAACGGTTTTGTAAGAAATACGCGTCGGCCGAGTGACTGGTATGCAGATGCGTGTCGCCCCAGTAGAGCCGGGTCGGCTCCTTGGCCATCGCACCTGGGCTCGTGGGAGGCGGGCCGTGGCAACTCGCGGTGAGCAGGGCGAGCGCGATGAGAATTCCTGATCGCATCATTCCTTCCGGCATTCAGTACTGTATGCGCGCGCCGATCGACCAGCTGAATCGCCCGTCATCGGTGGTTTGAACGTAGATATACGGCATCGTCTTAATCATGAAGAAACTCAGTCGGTAGCCGACCCCGACGCGCGCCTGCGCTGCGGTGCCCAAGTCGTCGAACAGCGCCCCCGCCTGCATGAAGATTTTGAGATCCCGGATCGGCCACCAGCCGATGCCGCCGCCGACCCACCAGTCCTGCGGTCCCCTGATGGCTTTGCCCAGTTTCTGGCCTAGGACCTCGAACGACACCGCGTTGAACTGGCGATCGACGTAGTACTCATACCCCAGGCCCCAGGTAAACGCCTTGCCTCCGCTATCAGGAGTTCGAGTCGTGGCGAAGTCCATGTGGATGTGGTGACCACGCTCCCGAAATTTGAGCTTGTAGTTCTGAAGCTCGGCTGGCGTCGGCGCCACGCCCGCTGAGTTGAGAATCACCAGAATGAGAGCCATCAACATCCAGCGCTAACCCTCTCCTCCGGCGGTAGCCTCGTTCTCGGCCTTTGGGCGGCGCATGATGTTGCCGTCTCTACACCGATCGCATTCGGCTGGTCGGATGGGCAGTTGAGGCACGGAGAACGCGTCGATGTCTACGACGCCGACCTCTTTGTAGGGCTCGACGATACGATTGCGAATGACGCGGTACTGACAGTCCGGCCCTCGGGCAGCGAAGGTGCCACCGGTCCTGCGGTACTCGCCCGAGCCACCGCATCCGAGGAGACCAAGAACGACTGCGCTCAAAATGAAAGGTCGGGCTGATGACACGTCCAAAGCGGAGAGTGCCTGTTGTGGTTGGCGGTCACAAGCGACCAAACGCAAATCGAGACCGGAGATCTCGGTTGGATTGACGTCGAAAGGGTACGCCCGTAGCGGTTGGGCTGCGGAGCGTCGCGACGCGCTCAGGAGAGCATCAACATGAGGCAACTGCCCACCCTATCCATTCTGCGCCCCGCCGTGCCAGGGCATGGGACTACGGCATTCGTCTCGATTGGTGAGAATCCCGCACCTTCGCAAGGTCGGAAGCATGAACTTGGGAATGAATCGGATGCGATCCGCAAGCGGGTCCCGGGCCGCATCGCGAGGCATCTCATGGTGAGAAAGACCGAGCTCGTCGCCGTAATAGATGACCGGCACGCCGCGCACAGTCATCTGAAACGTGGCGAGCAGTCGTGCCCGAGCCAAGTCGTTTCCAAGCCGTCCCGTCTGGCGCGGCCGATCGTGGTTGCCAAAGACGTACGTCGGATGCAAAGGCTCGAGAAATGCGGACTCGAATTCGTCGACGAGGTCCCGAAATGCTCGGGCACGAAACGGTGTGCGGAGACTCTTGAACAAGAAAACGAGGTTCAGGCCCTCGCCTGATGGGCCGCAGTGCTCTCGTAGCAGATCGGATGGCCCGAACACCTCGCCCACGATGAAGCGTGAAGGATCATCGAACTCGTCGACCACGGCGCGGAGCTCGCGCGCGAAGGCAAAGGAGCCCGTAGCCCAGGAATGTATTTCGGGTCGGCCGAGGGCGCCCCAAGCACCAAGCGCCGAAAGTGGGCTTCTGAAGTGGACTGGCGTGGGCCGCGGCGAGCTCTTCCCGCGCGTTCGAACGCCAACGCTCTCGCGTTCGCCCGAGGCGAAATTGTCGTTGCCCAAATAGGACGAAACGTGCCAGCCGAGGTGCAACGGCAGTCAACTCTCGGTCGGACACTTTGGACAGCGACGGATGAGCTTCTCCAACTCCTTGATCAGCTCTTCGATGCGCTCCAACGGACACGATTGGTCAGTAGGCACCCTAGCCTCTTGAAAACATTGACTGCACCTTGGGTTTCGTAAACCGTAAGGCTGCGAAGCAGCAGCGCGTAGCGCGGTTCGAATCTCATCGGTGGCTCCGTAGTTTCGGGCCCTGCTCACTGCGGCGGGACCACACCGACGTCCTTCGCATATCGATCCCACGCGGCCGCAAGCAACTCCAGCTTGTCTGGCATCGACTTTGACAGATCGTTGGTCTCCCCCGGATCCACGGAGACCTCAAAGAGTTTCCAATCGCCTGTACCATACGGCGGCGGAACCAAGACGGCCTTGAAGTCACCTTGTCGCATCCACTTGCCGCCGCCCATTTCACCGCCCACGAACTCGGTTCTGGAGTAGATGGTTTCCTCCGTCCCCTCCAATAAGCCAACCATCGAGCGACCTCGCATCGGCGTCACCTCTCGCCCTTCGAGCCCCGCTGGGTAACGCAGTCGTGTCAGCGTTAGAATCGTTGGCATGATGTCGGTGACGTAAGCGAATGCATCGATCTGCCGGCCACCCTTGATGCCAGGCGCCGCGAAGAGAAGGGGTACCCGTATACCGCCTTCGCTGACTGTCATCTTGAACCTGTCCAATGGGCCACTCGACCCAGTCGCAAAGCCCATACCATATGCATAGTTCGACCGGGGGTTCCCGATGTTGCTCAAGCTGTTATCAAATTTCTCGAGGAAGCCGGTTTCACGAACCTGCGGATATTCGCGCGAGTACCAGGGGTTCGCCCCGTTGTCGGAGAGGAAGATGATGACGGTGTTGTCGTACTGGCCGATGTCTTTTAGGTAATCCACGACACGTCCGTAGTGGTAGTCCATGGCCTCGATCATTCCGGCGTAGACTTCCATCCCGCGCCGTTCGATCGCTTGCTCGTTTTCGGAGAGTTCGCTCCATGGCTTGACCTTGGGATGACGCTCCGGCAGCGCGGCGCTCTTGGGCACGACGCCGGCCCGTTTTGCGGCCTCCCAACGCGCAGCCTTGAGCGCCTCGTAACCTTCGTCGTATTGCCCTCGGTACTTCGAAAGCCAGGGCTCGGGAACCTGCACGGGATCGTGTGGCGCGGTGAACGCAAGGTAGGCGAGAAACGGCTTGCCATCGTTTCGATTCTCGCGGATCGCGTCGATCACGAAATCCGCGTAGCTCCTGCTCGAGTAGAATTCGGCCGGCAGGCTGTCCAAGAACTTCCCGTCTCGGGTGTATTTGGCTGGATCGTCCATCGGTACGATTCCCGACATGTCGGCCCAGTGGCTGGCCCCTCCGGCCACCAGCGAAAGGCTTCGCTCGAAACCCCGATCGGATGGCAAGGTTCCCGGCTCGTGGCCGAGGTGCCATTTCCCCGCCATGTAGGTGTGGTACCCGCCCCCGAGAAGCACTTCGGCCAGGGATGCCACTCGATCGTTCAGATACCCCTCGTATCCGGGTTGCCCCCGCTGGTTTTCCGTCAGCAGCTCTCCCATGTTACCCAGGCCGGCAACATGGTTGTCGTTCCCGGAAAGCAGCATCGACCGAGTTGGGGAGCAGCTCACCGAAACATGGAAATCAGTGAACTTCACCCCTTGCCGGGCTAGGTCATCGAGATTCGGCGTGTCGATCTCACTGCCGAAGCTCCCCAAGTCCGTCCACCCCATGTCGTCCGCAATGACGAGCAAGATGTTCGGTCTCTCATCGGTACCGTCGGATACCTCGGTATCGACGGGATCCCGCGGTGCTTCCTCAGGCCTCGTGCAACCGAGGAGCAGGAAGCCGAAGCCAACGAGCCAGTACAAAAGGTTCTTTGCGACCATCGTTTGGTCCTAACTCAAGCGGTCTAGAGACGCGTTGCGAGCGTACCACAATCACTACTGAGCATACTCCAAAAAGCCGTCGAGCCTCGCGACGCCAGCCGGGTTGAACCACATTGCGCCGCCTGTCTGTACGTTCGCCACGACTGCACCACCGGTCAGCGCGACGTCCATCCCGGCAATGATGTCCTCGCTGTTCTCCGCCTTCGCAGCGCCGTGGAGGGCGAAGAACAACAGCATGAAGACTCCGACGGCGCGCGGCATCGCCAAACTGTACCGCGAGAAACCAGGCCTTGCGCCCTGGTTTGATGGCCAACCGCAACCAACTCGGAGCGCAGAACCGGAGAGCGGTCAAAAACGCACGAACACGTCGAACTCCGGGGAGATGTTGTGGAGCGCTGAAGCTGGAGCCACGAGCCCAAAGCCTTCGATGAAGAAATTCCCGTAGCCGACACCGACCCTGATATTTGCGCGCTTCCACGAAAAGACGAAGCCTGGGATGATCGCGTAGGCGTTCGTCAGGTCGACAAACTCGACGTTGATCCCGACCGTCGCACCGGTATTCGGGTCGATGGCGACCTCCCCTCTAACCAAGACGTCACTGGCCCATGGGACCCACCGCAACGT
This sequence comes from Myxococcales bacterium, assembly GCA_013002645.1. GTDB lineage: Bacteria > Myxococcota_A > Polyangia > Polyangiales > Houyiibacteriaceae > SG8-38. Next base: position 2,968 of record JABDJF010000345.1, on the reverse strand, counting down.
CAGAGTGAGGGCCACGACTCGAGAGAGTCTCCACTCGAACATGCCCCAGAGCTGAAGCAGATAGACCACCGCGGCTCCCCGGAGGTCGGTGTCTGCCGGCTCCGAGTCGCCGACAAAATCGGTGCCCGTGTATTGGCCTCCGATGTGAACCCTGAGTCGAGAGTTGAGCCGCACGGAGGACGCGAGCTTGGCAATGAAAAGAAGATATCTGACTTCGGTCTTTGTGAGTGCGTCTTGGTAGGCTCCCTCCACAAAACCAAAGCTCGCGCTCAACGCTAGGCGCCGCCGGTCGTAAAAGGTTGACTTCAGCTCGAGGTTGGGTGCGACTTCCTCGAGAATCAAACCAAGGAGCCACGGCATGGTGTACGTGCTGATTTGAAGCTGATCGATGATGCCATAGCTGATCTTCATCAGGCCGACGCGCACGTCCCGGCGAGGAAGGCTGTACGCGGTAGAGTCGAGCAGTCGGATCTTGTCGGTGTGGTATGCACGCGCCGAGCTCGAACGCGCCCAAGTCGCAGCGCAAAGCACTGCTACCAGGAAAATGTGCCAGTGGACTTGACGCATTCCCGTCTTTCTAGGTTGCACGCGAAGGTCCCGGTCACATCGATGATCCCCTGGACAGATGGATTGTTCGACTCGAAGAAGTAAATGAACGACGTCCGGTCACGGAGCCGAATCAAGAGGTCAAATCGGCCGCTTTCGGTGATCCGAAACGCTTCGTTGAGCGAGGCGGTCACGCCGCCAAAACCGATCGTTCCAGCCGCCGCGAAAACGCTCTCCAGCTCGGCAATGGGTTCGCTCGGCGCAACGGGACGGCCAAAGTACACCGCAATGTCCCCGTCGTAGGACGCCCGGAGGCCTCGGACGAGGTATTTGCAGTCGTCGGCGAACCCCCACACAAGCGCACCGATGTTCCCGCCGCCCAGGGTCAAGGCGAGGGTTAGAGTGCCGTTTTCGGGGTCGTTGGTCTCGGTATCGCCCCAACCGGTGCATGTGTGGTCAACCGCCAGGGCTCCGCTGGGGGCCCGAAATGTTCCAAGGCCTTCTTCTGCGAGATCCAAGTTGCCGTCTTCATCCGTCTCTTGGTCGAGCCACACGATCGTCGCTTCGATCACGTCGAGGATCTCGTTGTAGAAGTCGGAGCTCTGAGAGTCCTCGAAAGCCTCCTCGATTTGCGACGCGACCTCGGCCATGATCATCGCGGTCACAGTGCCATCAGGGTTGTCGAAGTCTTCCAGCACGGGTTGTATATCCGGCTGCGGGGGGAGGTCTAGGGAGCGAGTGCAGGACGACGCGCTCCCGCAAAGGGTCAGCAGAGCGGCAAGCAATGAGATCGATCGACGCATTGTGGCGGGACGGTAACGCGGATGCGGTCGTCAAACAACCGACCCTTCTTTCGAGGATCCGGCGCAAGCTGTGCTTTCGGGGGAGCACCAGCTGCTTTGACTCCCAGGACGATGGAGCTTCGGTTACCCTGGTTGGCTTCGGGCGCTTTGAGCGAGGCGCGTTAGACCACCCCAACGTTGTGGTCGCGCGTCGGCTTGGTGCTCAACTTCGGCTATCCTGGCTCCACACCGGGAAGAGCCTGTCGTCTGTACAGCCCATTGCGCGGATCACGGCCTCCTCATCGAAGCCGGGCAGTCCCGCGCTGAAGGAGGTGACGAACGGCGTCGGAATGCTAGCGGCCGCCACCCCGGGCACGTTTGTAGGCTCGCTCTGCAGCAGGCCGCTCTGCGAATAAGCCGAAGGCGCTGAGCGCGGCACGCGGGGATTGCGACATCTTCGATGTCTTACAATCCCACATCTTGCCCCAACAAGTTGGGTCCCATGCTGTCACACGGAGTGCACACGGAGTGCACTCAGAGTCACACGCTGACCAATCGCCTGCGGGGAGCCCGACGCGAAAAAAGATCACGAGCCAGGACAACATTTTGGGGGGCAAAACCGATAACTAGAGTGATGGACGACGAGGAGAGATCTAATTTAGCCGGGCTGCTGCGCAAGGCCGCCGAGAAAACGCCGTATCCCTACTTCCTAGAGCGACTCGAGGAAATCAACGACTGGTTGAAGGCGGGCTTCTCAGTCCGGCACGTCTGGCAAGTCTACTTTGAGAGGTCGGTGCCATTCCCGGGTTCGTATCGGTCCTTTCTTCGCTACTGTCGAAAGCACTGCCAGACCGCCGCGGCTGTCGAACCCAAGGCCGTGAAGGCACCTGAGCAGCAACCGGGAAGAGCCGTCAGCGTGCTCGGCCAGGGCAAGCGATATCCGCCCCCACGCAAACGTCCGCCTGGGCTCACGCCAGAACAAATCGAGGCGATGATGGACCCTGATCGCGACCTGGACCCCAAGAGATGAGCGACTCCCTCGATCTCATCGTCATGACCAAATCGGACCTACGAGAGATCATTCGTGATGCCCTCGGGGATGCAATGAGCGATCGAGACACGCCTGCGGCTGATTTGATGGGCGCTCCCGAGCTCGGGAGGTGCATCCGTGTTCATGCAAGGACGGTTCGCAATCGGGTGCTTCACGGTTGCCCTCACGTGCGGGCCCGCCGTAAGCTTCGTTTTCGCGAGCCGGGCGTGTTGCGTTGGCTCAAGGAGCGAGAGACGTGAGCAGCAAACGCAACAATCGCTGTCCGCGCGGTTTCTGCTCGGACGGAACCTCGTACCGGATGAAGACATCGTATGGTCGCTTCCGACGACTCGGAGCGAACGAAGCGGGGGCACTCCGCAAGGCGGGTGCGAAACAGAAACGAAGGCAGTGGTGAATGGGCGAGCCGGCGCGAATGCTGAAGATCCCAGAGGTCGCCGCCCGCCTTCGATGCGGCGCGGGGAAGGCCTACCGCTTGGCGCGGGAATGGCCTTTCACCGTTCGCCTTGGCGATGGTCCAAGGGCGCCGCTGCGCGTTCCGGAGGACGCGCTCGAGGCGTATATCAAACGAGGTGGTGACACATGGCAGACC
>JABDJF010000339.1 GCA_013002645.1 Myxococcales bacterium | reverse complement strand
AGTCAATGACGCCCTGCCGACGACGAAGACGGTCGCATTCGGGCCCGCCCCGATCGCTATGGGATAAGCTTGGGTCGTGAACTCGGCAGAGTCGACCAAGTCCCATGTACGGCCTCCGTCCAGACTTCTTCGAACGACCCACCAGTGAGCCGGTGGGTCGTAGCGTCTCACGCTACCGACGACGAAAATCCCGTTCTGTTCGTCGATCAGAATACCGTGGGCTGATGCGGTGTCAGCCGTCTCAGGCAGATACCGATCCACGGTCTCCCACTTGCCTGGCTGTTCGCAGCCGACAGCGGTCCCACCATCGCCGCCTATACCGCCGTCACCACCGATGCCACTCGTTCCACCGCCACCCGCGGTCCCACTTGCGCCGGCGCTACCACCGCCGCCACCAACAGCCCCGCCTGCGCCGGCGCTGCCGCCGCCGTTTCCACCGTCACCGTCCGTTTCAGCCGGCCCGCAGGCGATCAGGGTCGCTAGACCAACGGCGAACATGTATCGAACCAGCTCACGCATGAGGCACCTGACGGCGACGTGTAGTGCACAACACATGCCAGCCATTTTCGGCGCGTTTTCTCAGTTTGGTGCGAACTGAGCGTGCAAATTCTGCGTTCTTGATGGAAGGACGCGCAACGAGCGCGGGCTCCGGAAAGGGGGTGTTCAAGGGCACGCGCAAGTGGAGTGCGTGGTGGTGCGGACACGCGGCTGCACTCATCTCGGTTTGCCGGTCACCCCTTATCTCCCAGCACGCTTCAGAATCCATTTCGCAAGGCTCAGCTCGCCGTGCGATACATTTGGATCGGCAAATGCACATGGAGCGGAGAAGTCGATGTCTTTCGGGACCACCGGTCCCAGGGGGAACTAAATGAGCCCGATCGCTCTGCGTGGGCTTCGGTTCCGCGCACCAAAGCGTACGTAAATCGGGCGAGTCGAGCCCGTAGTTTGGGCTTCGCGAGCAGCGGTCTGCTTACTTTCGCTGTGTGCGTCCCGTGCCAGCGCGAAGACGGTGGGTTCTCGGCATACGTAATTATTCCGCGAGGACTCTCTTGGCGTTGACGGCTCAAACGGCGACGTACGACGTCGCGACGCGACGTAGCGCGACGCGAAACCCGGGCAGCGGGCGTTTCTGATTGACTACTCGACTCGAGTTGCCGTCTTATCGAAAAGCTGCGCGCAATTCCGGAGGTAATCTCATGATGAAGACTTGGCTTTCGAGTCTCTCGCTCGTTCTGCTTTCCCTCGCCCTCGTCCACTGCTCTGATGTATCGGGCGGCCCCAACAATAACGGTGGTGCCGGCGGGGTTGGAGGAGCAGGCGGCATGGACGGCGGCACTGAGTTCTCCTGTGATCAGGAGGGAATTCAGGAGGCAATCTCCTTCGCTGGAACACCGGACTACCAAGGAGAGACGTTGACCTTTGCCTGCGACGCGGCGACCGAGGTGCCGATCACCGAAACGATAGTGATTGAGAGCAGTGTGAAGCTCGACGGAGGCGGGCGGCTCAATATCGATGGCGGCGGCCCGGAAGGATCTCGTGTACTGCTTGTCAGGGGCGAAGGAACCGCCGTCGAGCTCAGCCGAATGACCATACAGAATGGCTGGAGCGACGTGGCTGGCGACGAGCCACTGTACTGCGGCGGCGGGATTCGCAACGAGGCCATCTTGACCCTGACGGATGTCGTCGTGAACGGAAACCAGGTTCCTCAGGGGTGGGGAGGCGGCATTTGCAATCTTGGCGAGCTAACTGCGCTAGAGGTAAATGTAGTGGAAAACCGGGCGGCAGACTTAGGCAACCCACAGGACAATCCGCAGCGCGGGGGAGGAATCTATAACGCTGGCACGATGACTCTTAGCAAGGTCCTCGTATCCAATAACGTGTCTGATTTCGGAGGCGGGATCTACAACGCGGGAACTGCGAGCTCCGGCGAAGATTGCTCGTATCCGTGCGTCGAGATTCTGGACAATATGGCGCAAGCGGGCTCAGGAGGCGGAGTACGCAGCTTCCTCGACGCGACATTCACTCTCCGTGACTCCGTTATCATCAACAATGAGGCCAAAGCTCAAACTAATCCGACATCCGATGGGCGGGGAGGAGGCGTCGCTCTGTATGGTGGTCCGCTCGGTGCGCTCACTTTGGAACGCACGACCGTATCGAATAACAGTTCCGCACGTGGGGGCGGCGGGCTCTTCTTGTTGGGCATTGCAAGCATCTACCGAAGCACGATCTCCGACAACAGAACCAACGAGCAGGGCGGCGGCATTTTTGCGGCCGATGACGGCGAAAACAACACGATATTGACGCTTGAGAACAGCACCATCGCGAAGAACCAAGCAGGCAATGGTGGCGGCCTTCACAACGAAGGAGGCCGTTCAGAGGCGAACATCACGTTCTGTACTTTCTTTGACAACTCCATCACGCAAACGCCCCCGTCGGCGATTCATAATCTCGCCAGAATGACGCTAGACAACAGTATTGTGCAGGGCACGTGCATGGGAGACTCCGAGGGCAACAACAATGTCGTCACCGATAGCTCGTGCAACGACCTTGTCCCTGTCGCGGCAACGACTGAACAGCTGGACCAGCTCTTTCAGAGCGACCTCACCACACTCAACGGCGGTGATACAGCGACTGTCTTGCCGGGCGGGAAGGCCATCGATTGGGTTCAGTCGGGGGGGTTCACCCAATGCGGCACGATGGAGCTGGATCAGCGAGGCGAAGTCCGATTGGTGGGCACAGGATGTGACGCCGGTGCAGTGGAGCTTCAACCATAGTCGAGCCACTGAACCTGCCATCCTGGGCGGTTCGTGTCCATCCGGGTGGGGCTTGAGGCTCGATCAATCCCCGACGAAGGCTGCCTTGACGGTGCCTGGCGAGTTCGCATCCGCCTCAATCCATCCATTGCAAACGGTGACCGGGTTCTCTACCATCCCCCGCAAATGGTGATGCGAGGGAGTCTGGCGTGCCTTTGCGGTGCGCTTTTGTTGGTGGCTTGCAACAAGCCCACGGTGTGTACGGTTCCAGAGCCGGCGAATCTTTGGGTTCAGGGTTCGGCCCGCCTGAACCCGGACCCCGACGGCGAGCCGCTTCCGACCTTGGTTCGGGTCTACCAGGTCAGCAACTTGGGTGAGCTCGAGCAAGCCACGTTCGAGGAAATGATGCGGCAACCCGAGGACGTGCTCGGAGAGACGCTCCTCGCGACGGAGGAGATTACCGTGTATCCGGGGCGTTCGTCGTTTCGAGGGTTCGAACGCGACCCTGGCGCCAACTATGTCGTCGGCGTCGCCGTCGTCCGACAGCCGAGTGGGAATCAGTGGCGGACCGTGCTCTCGATGCCGGGTTGCATGACCAAGGGCGGCGCGCGTCCGATGGTGCGCTTAATGGTCGACGGCTACACCATCGAGGGTGCGATCAATCGCGACGAAGACCCCCAGGGGTGTGACCAGGACGATTCCGCTTGTCTGAGCGCTCGCGCCGATGCTCCATGACCCCTTGAGAGGCCCTGACCGAGAGGCACGACCATGAAACCACCGCAGAGAGTGATATGGAGCGAGGGTCTGCTGATGACGCCTCAGCACATGCAGCACCTCGATCGGTTTCACGAAGAGCGGCTCAACGCGAGGCTCGACGCCGGGGAGGGCGACGGTTGGGGCGTGACCGCTTGTGAGATTGACATGTCCGCGCTCGACACCGGGATGGTCGGCATTCGTCAGTTCGAAGGCGTGCTGCCAGATGGCACACCGGTCGCGTTCGATGCGACCAGCCGCGAGGCGCCCCCCTCGCGTCCCGTCGAAGGCCACCTCCCGGCGCACCAAGCCGTGCTCGAGATCTTCGTAGGCTTGGCGCGCTCGCACGAAGCGCGAAACAACGTCGCAGCAAGCAAGGGGGCTCTCACCCGATACTACAGCGCAAGCGATTTGACGCATGACCGGTTCGGCGAGTCGCCGCCACAGGAGGTGGATGTCGCCTGCGTAAACCTTCGGGTGCTCTTCGGAGACGAGCCTCGAGAAGACTACAGTGCCATCAAGGTCGGCGAGATCCAGCGCGCCGCGGACGGGCGTCTGGTGCTCACCGATGACTACATCGTGCCGTGCTTGCGAACGTCGGCATCGCCGGTGTTGTCGCGATTGCTCGACAACTTGCTCACTTCGATGAATGCGCGCCGCACGGCACTCCTGCAGACCGTACGGCAGCGCGACGACGCGACGGTGGAGTTCAACGCGGCCGATGTCACTCGCTACTTATTGCTCGCCACGATCAACAGCTATTTGCCCGTCTTGCGTCATGCGATCGTCGCAGGCGATATGTCCGCAAAGGCGACCTATCTGCTACTCTGTCAACTCGCGGGTCAGCTTTCGACGTTCACGACCGAGTTCGACCCGAACGATGTGCCCAAGTACGTCTATGAGGACTTGAGAGCCACCTTTGGGACGATCTTTAGCGCGCTCGACAGTTTGCTCCGCGCAACGCTCGCCAAGCGATACGTCTC
>JABDJF010000320.1 GCA_013002645.1 Myxococcales bacterium | reverse complement strand
GTGACCGACCACGCCGAGTACCTGGGGGTCATGCCGCTCCTGCTCGAAAAGGACAATCCGCTGCAGGACAGTAAGAACTCGCTGTTGCACGGGTTGATCGAAGTCCGAAAGCGCGAAGCGCGGGATTTTCGAACGATCAACCGAGCTGATGAGGGAGTGGGATCGGACGGTCCCCGATGGCTTCGAGTGCGGCGAGCTTGAGGTAGAGCTCGGGGTCGACGCCGTTGATCTTCGCAGTCTCGACCAGAGAGTACATCATGGCGGCGACTTGGGTGCCTCGCTCGGAGCGAGAACCGTAGTGATTTTTTCTTCCGACCACGACACCGCGCATCGCCCGTTCGGTTCGGTTGTTGTCGAGCGGCACGTCCGAGTCGGTGAGGAAGACGCGTAACCCGTCGAAGTGTTTGCCCAGGTATGCAATCGCTTTGCCGAGCGGACTCTGAGGTAGCGCTCGTTGCTGAAGCGCCCACCGATGAATCTGTTGCACCACGGGACCGGCGCGCTGTTGCCGAATCCGGAGTCTTTCGTCGGGAGGCTCCTCGTCGATCTCGCGCTCGATGCGGTAGAGCTCGGCGATGAGCTCGAGCGCTTCTTCGCTTTGCTTTGGAAAGCTCTCTTCGATTTCCACAAACTTTCGTCGGGCGTGCGCCCAGCAGTGCGCGAGCTTGAAATCGTGTCGGCGCTTTTCGAGTGCCTGGTACGCGCTGTAGCCGTCGCACATCACCGTGCCTTCGAAGTCTTGAAGCAGCTGTGCAGCCGCATCGGCCCCGCGGCTCGGATGAAGCTGGTAGACCACCGCATCGGGCGCACTGAGCGCCCACACCTGCCAGCGCTTGGTATTGGTCACGGCCTTTTTCCCCATCAGCCGCCACGTCGTCTCGTCCGCGCCCACCACCGGGTGGCTCAACACGTGCGCGTGCAGCGTCTCGTACGCAGGCTGTACGTGTGTCGATAGCGCGAAGAGCTGATCCCACAGCGTCTGCGAATCGATCTGAAGTCCCTGACGGCGCATTTGCACCACTTGCCGCTGTAGCGGCAGGTGATCGGCGTACTTGCCGACCGCTACCGCGGTCGCAAAACCGACCGAATAGCGCCCCGACTTCTGGAGCTTGGGTGGGCCTTCAGCCGTCTCGATGCAGCCGCAGTCGCACCGGTACTTCTGCCGCTTGTGCTTCACCAGGACGAAGCGGCGCTCGACGACATCTACTTCGTTGGCTTCTTCGAACTGGCCGGCGAAGATCTGGAGCTCACCTCCGCACTTGGGGCACATTTCATCGGCGTCGTCGAGGGTGTGCACCTGCTCGATGCGAGGGAGCTCGGCCTGGTCGCGAGGGCCGTGCCCGGTTTGGGCCTTCTTTTGCTCGGCGCGTCTTGCTGCGCGATTGCGCTTTTCGCTCTTGTCGCCGAACAGCGCTTGATTGCGGACGCTGAGCTGCTGCTCGAGCTCGGCGATCCGCATCTGCAGCGTGCCGGGGTCACGGCCTTCGAGCGCGTCGACGCGGGATTGAAGCTCGAGATTCTTCTCGATGAGCTTCTTGTTTTCGGTCTCGAGCAGCGTGGCCGCTTGATGCAGGCGCTCAGGGTCGCGTTTGAGGTCGGCCAACGTCGGCACGAAAAGCGCATTAACACAGGGGCCAGACGATTAACAGAAAAAAGTCATCGTTTCATGCGGCTCGATAGATCCCGGTGCTGGAGCAGCGGCGGGCTCAACCCGTATCGGCCCACGCCCTCGCTTCCTTCGAGCAACAGCGCGCACTCGCTCGGAGTGAGCTCGAGGCCACCTTCACGCTTCTTGCGGTAGAGCGGCGCGAACCGGCCGCGCTCCAGGCGCTTGGCCCACACGATGAGCCCGGTCCCGTCGAAGTGAAGGATCTTCATGCGCTTGCGATCTTTGCTGATGAACACGAACAGGTCCCCGCTCAGCACCTCTCGGTGCATCTCTTGGCTCACCAACGCGCTCAGCGTATTGAACGACTTGCGCATATCGGTCGGCTCGGTGTGCACCCAGACCTGTAGCGCCCGGCTCAGTCCGAACACGACAGCGCCCGCAGAAGCTCGGCCGCCTGCTTCACGCTCAGCTGCTCGATGCGAGTCCCGGCTGGCCCGTGCACTGTGAGCTCGGCCCGCGCCGCTCGCTTCATCACGACGCGCGCGAATTTCTTCGGCTCACGGCGTGCCCGACACCATCGCATCAGCGTGTCCGGCTTGAGTCCGAGCGTCATCGCGATCGACCTGTAGCGCGCTCCCAAAGCGTGCTCGGCCTTCGCGAACGCAACCGCCTCCTCTCGAAGCCCGGGTGGCACTTGCTTTCGACTGTCGCGGCTTGCTGCCAATTTCAAACGTAGCGACTCGGCCCCATCCACGCTCTCATCCATGCGCCCATCGTCGCTCCCCGCTTCAAATCCGTCGAGACGGGCAGCGGCGAGCACCTACGTTGATTCCTAGTCCATTCGCTCCAGATTCGCGTCCTCTTTGCCCGAAATACTCACCGCAACGCAGATCCCGAGAGCCGAGCTCAGATCGTGAAAGCCGGCCAAGCGATAC
>JABDJF010000308.1 GCA_013002645.1 Myxococcales bacterium | reverse complement strand
CCAATCCGCAAGACAGTAACCACCGCGGATTGGCGCATGCGACGAGGCTCGGCTTGCGTGGCCTCAGGCTTCAAGCCCCTCCGGCCACCTTTGCAAGCCGAGCCGTTCGACGCAGCCCCGTGTCGCGCGTTTTTCCGAGCCCCGCTATGACGCCGAGCCGTTCGGCGGAACCCCGTATCGCGCTTTTTTCCGCGTCCCGGTGTATCCGAGCTGCCCCTGTGATAAGCCCTCCCATGGTGCCTTCCGTCTACTGTGCCCTGATCCACCACCCGGTCGTCAACCGAGAAGGCGAAGAGGTCACCACCTCCGTGACCAACCTCGACGTGCACGACATCGCTCGCAGCGCGCGCACCTACGGGCTCCGCGGTTACTTCGTGGTGAGCCCCATCGATGCCCAGCACCCGGTCGTTCAGAAAATCATCGACCATTGGACGTCCGGAGCGGGAACGAGCCGCTTTCCTGAGCGTGGCGAGGCGATTGCGCTGGTCCGGCTCTGCCACTCGCTCGACGATGCGATCGCCGAAATCGAGGCGGCCGAAGGGAAAACCCCGCGGCTGGTCGTCACCTCGGCCAAGGTTGGTCCCGACCGTAGCTCCTATCGCGACGAGGCCCAACGCCTCCGAACCGAGTCCCGACCGACGCTCCTCTTGTTCGGCACCGGCCACGGCCTGAGTGACCGCGTTTTGCGGCGTGCGGACGTGTTTCTCGAACCGATTGCCGGCCCAACCGACTTCAATCACCTTTCGGTCCGGGCGGCGGCCGCCATCACACTCGATCGGCTTTTGGCACCGAAATCTGGGGCCAATAACGTCGTTTGACCCTGTTTTGACCCCGTGCTACCTCCGGGCTCCGTTTGCTAAGAGGCTTCGTGATGAGTGGAACCGTTCCTGAAATCGATGCGATTGAGAAGTCGCAGCTGCGTGACCTGACCCCGTTCCGGGTCGGTGACACCATCAACGTCCATTTCCGAATTCGGGAGGGCGAAAAGGAGCGTATCCAGGTCTTCAAGGGCGTGGTGATTCGCAAGAGCCGCGGCGGAGCAGGCGCGACGTTCTCCGTCCGAAAGGTTTCCGGAGGCGTCGGCGTGGAGCGAATTTTTCCGCTTCACTCGCCGCGCATCGAGAAGGTGGTGGTCGCTGCGCGCGGTCACGTCCGCCGCTCGCGTCTCTACTACCTGCGCGACCTGCGGGGCAAGAAGGCTCGCCTCCGCGAGCGCCAGCGCCACAACAACTAGCGCTTCTTACCGCTCTCGAATCGTCAGCGTCGATTCCCGAAAGCCGTTCGTCCCGGGCACGTGGACCCAGAGCCGACGTTCCGCGAGCTCGCCGTTCATGACGCTCACGACGATGTAGGCGCACGGCCACATCAGCTCGCCGTTATTCGCGAAGGTCGCCGCGTCCTCGTCGGAAAAGTACGCGCCCGCATCGCAGTGCGAGTGGTAGATGACTTTCACCGGCCGCCCCTCGGTCTGCCCCTCCTCGAAGGTTCGCGCCGCGCGCAGTTCGTTGATCTTGAAATACATCTTCGAGGTCCGCGGAAACGTGATTGGATCGAGCTTATGGTACTTGTCCGCTTCGTTCTCTTCTCGCTGAAGCGCGTCCAGAAGAGCAGGCTCCTCGGCCGGTCCAAAGACGAACCCGCAGCTCTCGCTCGGATAGCACTCGAGGGCATGTTGCTCGATTTGATCCATCACCGACTTGTAGATCTCGAGGTAGCCCGAGATAAACATAAAAGATTCACCACTCATAGTGCTTCTCCCATTTCATCGGCGCGAAGTACCGATCACCCCGGTCGCAGGCGATCGCCACCACGCAGCTCGCATCGGCGCGCTTGGCCACTTCGAGGGCGGCGGCGACGTTCGCCCCGGTCGAGTGCCCGACGTGCAGGCCTTCTTCGGCAGCCAATCGGTCCGACATGTCCCAGCCCGCATCGGTGCCAATGGGCAGAATCTCATCGGGAACGTTCGGGTCGTAAATCTCGGGCACGAGCGAGCTGGCCATGTGCTTGAGGCCTTCGAGACCGTGCAGCGCTTCGGCGGGCTCGACCGCGATGGACTGGATCTTGCGACTGTGCTCGTGCAGCCGCCGCGTCGTTCCCATGCAGGTCCCGCTGGTCCCGAGCCCGGCCACGAAGTGCGTGATCTCATCACCGACCTGTTCGATGACCTCTTGCCCGGTGCCGAGGTAGTGCGCCCGCGGGTTGGAAGGATTCGAGTACTGGTCGGGGTAGAAGTAGCGGTCAGGGTCCTCGGCGACCATCTTTCGCACCATTCGGATCGCACCGTCCGAGCCCTCCATCGGGTCGCTGTAGATGATCTCGGTGCCGAACGCCGTCGTGATGTCTTTGCGCGCCTGCGAGACGTTGGACGGCATCACCAGGTGAATGCGGAACCCCATCGCGGCGCCGAGCAAGCTGTAGGCGACGCCGGTGTTACCGCTGGTCGCGTCGATCAAAATCTTGTCGCTGCGAAGCCGGCCGTCTTCGATGGCGTCCAGCATCATCTGGCGGGCAGGGCGGTCCTTCACGGAGCCGCCTGGGTTCGCGTATTCGAGCTTGGCGTAGAGCTTCGTGCCCGGCGCGTCCTTTTCGAGTGCGCGCAGTCGAACCATGGGCGTGTTGCCCACCGCCTCGACGATCGACTCCATCTTGCGAAAACGCATCAGTCCTCGTCGCTCAGTCTCAGTCCGGCCGGAAGCTCGCGCGCCGCGGCGATGCCCAGAACCTCCTTGAGGTGCTCGACCGCCGAAAACGCGCCGAGGATCGTGGCGGCGGACTCGGCAAGGGCCGGGGAGCCGGCGAACCGCATGAGCGCAGGGGTGCTCGGCACGCGCAGCACCGCGCCGCCCGGGGCCATTGCGCAGCCCGCCCGTTCGAGATAGTCGGCCGCCACCGCATACGAGTCCGCGTCGCCGCCCGCTTCGTGACGAAATCGGGCGTCGAGAAGGCGCTCTTGACCTGCCTCGCCGATCTCGCCGAGAAGAAGCTGACGGGCGTACCGACGCCTTGCGGTGGCGTCGAGGCTCAACGCAGGGCCCCGCCCGCGATGGCCGGAACGATGCTCAAGGTGTCACCGTCTTTGAGCGCCGTCTCGAGGTTATCGAGAAATCGAATGTCCTCGTCGTTCGCGTAGATGTTCACGAATCGGCGCACCCCCTTGTCGTCACAGAGGCGATCCTTCATGCCGGGGTGGTTGGCCTCGAGGTGTTCGATCACCTCGGACACCGTGCCGCCGTCCACGGAGACTTCGTCTGATCCGCCGGTCAAGGTTCGGAGTGGGGTTGGAATGCGTACCGTAACAGCCATGTTCGTTCCTTTCTGAGTCCCAACAAATGGGCGCAGGCATCAGGCAGCGCAAGCCGCCGTGTACCGCTCCATCCGCAAGTCCTGAATCTCTCCTGCACACAATGGGCAGTCACTCCGACGCCGTACGAACGTCTTTCGAAGCGAACCCTCGAGCGCGTCATAGTGCCAAAGCTCACCCCCGGGTCGTTCACCCTGAAGCAAGCGAATTGCCAAAGCGGCTTCGAGCCCGCCGAGCACCCCGACGACCGGACCGACCACACCCGCTTCGGCACAGGTCTCGACTCGGTCGCGCGGGATGTCCTCGAAGAGGCAGCGAAGGCAGGCCGAATCGGGAAGGGCGCAAAACGCCCAACCAGCCCATCGGACGGCGCCGGCTTGAACGGCCGGCACTTGGCTGAGGTGCGCCGCGTCGGCGACCAGAAACTTCGTCGCGAGGTTGTCCGCCCCTTCGATGACCAAGCTGTGATCCTTCAGAAGCTCCATCGCCGTGCCGGGCACGAAGCGGCCTTCGACCGCCTGAACCGAGAGCCCGGGGGCACGCTCGCGAAGCACGGCCACCGCACGCTCGATTTTCGATCGCCCGACATCGTCAGCGGTATAAAGTGTCTGCCGGTGCAGATTGCTCTCGTCGACCTGGTCGTCGTCGATGACCGTGATCTCCGCAGCGCCGCTCTGCGCAAGCAAACGAAGCACCGGAGAGCCGAGCCCGCCGGCGCCAACGACCAGAACGCGATGCGTCGCCGTCACTTGAAATACTCCCCCAAGCTGAAGTAGCGCTCGCCGGTGTCGCAGAGAATGGTCACGACCATTTTGCCTGGCCCGAGCTGCTTGGCAACCTCGATCGACGCCCAGACGTTGGCCCCCGCGCTGATGCCGAGGAGCAAACCCTCGTGCTTGGCGAGCGCGAGCTTCGTGTTCCAGGCATCTTGGTCGCTGACGCCGATCACCTGGTCGACGACTTCGGCGTGATAGTTCTTCGGGATGAAGCCTGCGTTGAGGCCTTGAATCTTGGTCGGCCCTGGAGGCCCACCCAGGAGCACAGGGCTGGCTGCAGGCTCGACCGCGAACAGCCGCGCCTCGGGGTTGCGCGCTTTGAGCGCCTCGCCAACGCCGCTCACGGTTCCGCCGGTGCCGACCGCCGCAACGAAGGCGTCGATCGTTTCCCCCTCGAACGCGCGCAAGAGCTCGGGCGCGGTCGTCGTTGCATGCACCGCGGGATTCGCTGGATTCGAAAACTGCTCGGGCATGAACGCGCCGCGCTCTTCGACGATGCGGCGGGCCGCCTCCATCGCGCCTTCCATCACTCGCTCGGGCTCGGTGAGCACGATTTCGACACCGTAGGCCTCGAGCAGTGCGCGCCGCTCGAGCGACATGCTCGCCGGCATCGTGAGGACGAGCTTGTACCCTTTGCGCGCACAGACCAGCGCCAAGCCGATGCCCGTGTTGCCACTGGTCGGCTCCACGATCGTGTCGCCCGGGCTCAGCCGGCCTTGCGCTTCGGCTGCTTCGATCATCGCGAGGCAGATGCGATCCTTGACCGAGCCGCCTGGATTGAGGTGCTCGCACTTGCCCCAAATCGTCGCACCGCCTTCGGGCGAGAGATTGCGCAGGCGCACGACGGGCGTTTCGCCGATGAGATCGAGGACGCTTTCAACAACCGCGGCGGACATCAGATCGAATATACGTAGCGCCGAGGCGGCGCGCGACGAACTCCGTGCGCATCACCTCGATCACAGAGATCTTGGATCGTGACCGCGTCAAAGCACGCCTCGATGTTGTCGGAGAGCTCGGAAAAGACCGTTTCGGTCACGACCCGGCTGGTTTCGTCGGCGTCGCGACTCCCGTCGTTGCCCGCCAAGAGAATCGGCCCTTCGAGCGCACGCACGATGTCGCCGATCCGGATATCGTCCGGGTCCATCGCCAGGGCGTAGCCGCCCCGAGGTCCACGCTTGGACGTCACGAGACCCGCCCGCTTGAGGTCTTGAAAGATCTGTTCGAGGAAGCGGGGCGGGATGGCCTGCCGGCGCGAGATATCTTTGATCTGCGTCGCCTTTCCACCGCTGTGAAAAGCGATGTCGAAAATGGCTCGGACGCCATATCGGCCTTTGTTCGAGAGCTTCACGCTGTGGGATCTATGGGTTCCCACATCGGAATTGTCAAGAATGAGCTCGGCGAAAGGCGTGAGCTTCCAGGCGTCTCGACGCCCAGGTGCTATTCCGCCGGCGCGATCGGTGCGCGGCCGCCGGCAAAAGCTGCTCGCTCCGCCGCGGAGACGCTTGGAAGGCCGTCACCGACGTGGAGGGAGGCCCGCTCGAGAATGGCCTCACAGAGGTCACCGAAGTCGTAGCCGGCCCCTGCGGCGATTTTGGGCAGCAGGGACGTGGGGGTCATCCCGGGCAGCGTATTGACCTCGAGGACGTACTCGTTCTCGTCCGAGGTCACTAGAAAGTCGACCCGAGTGGCACCGGTCGCGCCGACGGCGTGGACCGCGCGCTCGGCCAGATGCAGCACGCCCTGGTAGCGGGTCGGCGAAAGGCGGGCCGGGAAGTAATATTCGCTCTGTCCTTTTTGGTACTTCGACTTGTAATCGTAGAACCCACCCTTGGGCTCGATTTCAATTGCGCCGAGCGCATTGCCGTCGAGCAGACCCACGGCCACTTCGCGGCCTCGGATTAGACGCTCGACGAGAATCCAATCGTCGAAGCGCCCCGCGTCCTCGCAGCACTGCCGCAGCTCGCTCATGCTCGCGGCCCCTCCGGCGCCAACGCTCGAGCCGCCGCTACGGGGCTTGACGAAGCTCGGGAATCCAAACGAGCTGTGAATCTGCTCGAGCCGGTCTAGGTCATCGCGTCGCACCGCGTAGTACGAAGGCGTCGGGACGTTATAGAGCCGAAAAAGCTCCTTGCTCTTGAGCTTGTCCATCGAAAGCGCGCTCGCAAGGACGCCCGAGCCCGTATAGGGGATTCCCATCGTCTCCAGCAAGCCCTGGATGCAGCCATCTTCGCCGTAGGTGCCGTGAAGGGCGATGACCGCGAGGTCGATCTTGGTCTGCCGCAGCACTTGGTCGATATCCCCGTCCACGAAGACCTTTTGGACCCGGTACCCGCGGGCGGCGAGCGCCTCGA
Organism: Myxococcales bacterium; assembly: GCA_013002645.1. Lineage (GTDB taxonomy): Bacteria > Myxococcota_A > Polyangia > Polyangiales > Houyiibacteriaceae > SG8-38. The sequence goes on along the minus strand of JABDJF010000308.1, from coordinate 9,387 downwards.
ACATCGCTTCGCCGGTCTTGATAGAAATCTCGCGCTCCGCGCTCACGCCCCCGAGCAGTATGCCAATCTCTTTGTCCTTCATTCGATTCTCCTCGAAGCGCGACCAATGCGAAGAGCGGGCCAACCCGCTTCACCCCTAAAACGCTGCATTGGTCTCACCGCCCGTGTCTTGCGTGCCACAGCGGCGACGCCCATCCGACACAAACGACCACTGCCCATGCCCGCTTGGCTGTAACAGCGGCGATCGGCCAGAGCCAATTACCGGCAAAACCGCCGTATGGGCCGCGGGTCGGCCAAAGTCAAATCCACAGGGATTAAGGCACATAATCGGGCGGGACCAGGCATGGGGGGCCTGCCCTGCAGAGATTTGTCGCCTTCGAAGGTCACGTTTCGTTGCCTCGCCGTGGGCTCGGTGGTACCGAGAAAGCACGGATGGGTCCTTCGACCCGAAAATCAACTCAATAACCGCTTTTGTCCGGTGGAAGTGCGAACGAGCATAGCTCATGGCCCTCAGGGGGACGGAGCAATGCGCGGGTGGAGCGAATCTCCGCTCCCCGTCGCGACCCCTCGTATCGCCCACTGGAGTGACAGGAACAGATACAAAAATGACATTCACGGAAGCAGCCGTGGAGGTTCTCCGCTCGGCCGGAAAGCCCCTCCACTACAAGAAAATCACCGAAATCGCGATCGAGAAAAACCTTCTTTCACACGTCGGTAAAACCCCGGAAACGACGATGAGCTCGAGGCTCGCCACCATGGTCAAAAAGGACCGAGGCGACGCTCCGATCCTCAAGGTCAAACCGGGTGTCTTCGCCCTGCGGGAGTTCCCAGAGGACGCCATCGAGGAAGCCGCCGGCGACGCGTCCGACAGCGACGCTCCGGAGGCCGCCGCGCAAAAGGCCGGCGACGAAGATTCCAAGGCCCCGGTGGACGCCGACGATACCGAAGAAGAAGTCCTCGCTGCGGCGCAGGACCTTCCAGGTGCGGACGTTTTCCCCGAAGAAGACGATGACGACGAGCTGATTCTTGCCAATCTCGACGACGATTCACGCGATGGCCGCCGGCCCCGCAAGCGCCGGCCGCGACGGCGACGCGAACGGGATGCCGACAGCGCATCGGCTTCAGAAGCCAGGCCGGAACGGGAGCGCCGCCCGGCTGCGCGCGGCCGCAGCCGCAAGGAGCCGCCGGCGCCCGCACACCGGGCCGCCGAAGCAGGCGAGCCCGTAGGCCGGGACCTTTCCGATGCCATCGAAACTGCGCTTCGTGGAGGCAGCCGCAAGCCGAGGACCCTGGTCCAGGTCGCCGAGGCCTTGATCGACAGCGGCAGGCTTGCCGGGACTCCGGCCCTCCTGGCCCCAACCCTGGGCGCCGCCGTCCGCGGTGACAACGCCAAGCGCCGGGCATCGGGTGGGCGCGCGAGGTTTCGGGAGGCCGATGGGCTCATCGCCCTCCTCGAGTGGGACCTGCCAAGCGATGCCGTCAACGCCGAGCGGGACGCCCTTCGTGCCGCTGACCGGCAGCGTCAGAGTGTGCGCCGGGCCTTCATCAAGCGGCTACGAAGCATGCCCGATGGCGCCTTACTCGAGCTCTTGGCGACCTGGCTCAACGCGGTGGGTGTTCATTCGCTCCGAGGCGTTCGTGCTGATGCGGGCGACTTCAGCCTTGCCGGAACGCTCCGACGGGGTCCCGAAGAAACCCCGCTGGCGATCACGATCTTTCGAGGCAATCAACCGATCCAAAACGACGCCGTCGTGGCGCTTCGCGGCGGGCTGCATCATTTCGATCACGCACGAGTTGGCTGGCTGATCACACTCGGCCAAGTCCGCGAGGGCACGCTGGGTGAAGCGCACGTCGAAGGCGCCGCACCTTGTGCCGTGTTCGATGGAGACGCGCTTGCCGTCTCGATGGAAGAAGTCGGCGTGGGGATTCACCGCGCCTCGCTTCCATTGGCCGTGCTCGACGTGGAGCTTCTCGACTCGCTTGGAGCCGCCTCGCCGCGCACCAGCAGCGCGGCGAATGCCGGCAGCGACGACAGCGGCGATTCCGACAACAACAAACGACGGCGCGGCCGGCGGCGCGGCCGGCGGCGCGGTGGTCGGGAAGAGGCGGGCGAAGACGGCAACCGCGAGGAATCGGCGGAGGCCAGCGACGCTTCCGACCGTTCGGAGAGCGACGACAGCGAGCCGGTCAAACTGGAAGCCGACTCGGAGTCCAGTCCCCAACCAACCGAAGACACTGAGAAAAAGCTCGCAGACGCCGAGCCGCCCCCCGAGTCCGAGGTCGAACAACTGTAGCCAAATGGATACAGCTCGCGCCACCTGGGGTGGCGCAAGGTGAGCGCATGCCCTACCGTCCCGGCCTCTTGATGGTTATCGGGAGCGAGTCATGCGAATCGCACTATTGGTCATCGGCGTTGTTTTTCTCAGCGCGTGGCACTCGCGCACAGAGGCGGGTCCCACGTTCGCGGAAGAGCTGCAGGCTCCTGCCGCAGGAGGAACCGACTACCGCATCGCGGTCGGCGACCACCCGACGTCACTCGCGCTCGCCCGGGCAATCGACGCGCGTCTGATCGTCCGCGAGAGCCGTCAAGGCAAGCCGATTCACGTCCAGCATTGCCGCGTGAGCGACGGTGGATGCCGCGCCCGCATCGCGACGCTTTCACGGCTCATCACCGAGACGAGCAACCGGGCCGGCGTCGACCCGTTTCTCACGGCAGGCATCGCCGTGCGCGAATCAGGGCTCAACCCGCTGGCGGTGAGTCCGGTCGGCGCTCGCGGCGTCGTGCAGCTCAATCCCAAGTACCGAGGCAAGAGCGTTCCCTTCGTCTACAACGCGCGGTACCGCGACAACTGCAGCCGTCGTCCCGGCGCATGTCAGCGGGAGGTGCTCGAAGCCGGTCTGGGCCTTTACAAGTGGGCCGTCGGCCGCTGCGGGGGCGACGTCCAAAAGGGCCTGGCGTGGTACAATTCCGGCCGCTGCGACAAGCAGAACGGGTATGCGGCCTCGGTCCTTCGGGAACGGCGACGCCTCCTTCGGCTCGCCAAGGCGACCGAACCCGGCCTTCAGGCCGTTTTCGCCGATTAACCCTGCGATTTCTTCGAAACGATGAGCTGTTCGAAGGCTTGTCCCATCGCGTCGGCGACACCTTCGATGACGGTCGACTGGGGCGCCGGATCGTTGGCACACAGGACCCCCACCATGCGGGGGCCCACGAGGACCGGCAGCACCGTCACCTCACGCCCATGGCTCCCAAACGCAGCCCGGAAGAGATGATCGGCGGCGGTTTGGCCGTAGGCCCCGTGGAATGCCCGGCCGGTGTGGAGGACTTCGTTGAGAATCGAAGGGTTGGTCGCGGGGATCCACAGGCTTCGGATCCCTGCGCTCGTCACCTCGTCGCCCGCGCCGTCCCATCCCCGAAACACGCCCTTGCGTAGCGCGAGGAACGCGGCGCCCCGAGCAGCGGCGAGGCAGGCTTCGCAGGCGACGCGCACGACCTCGTCGCGAGAGCTCGCCTGCGCAAGCTCGTCGAGCTGCGCGGCGATCGCGGGATCCGACGCAGAAGCGGGCGGGGGGTTGGAACGCCCAAGAGGCGAGGAGGGCGGGGACGGGGTGGCTGGCCTGGAACCGGGCGTCACGGGATGCAGCGTGTTCGAAGGAGGCGCGAAGGCATGCGGCGTTAGCGTCGTGGAGATACGGGGCAACGGGACGTGGGTCGCTTTGGGAGTGAGCGAAACATCACGGGTCGGCGCGGTCTTGTTCCAAGCGCGATCCCAGACAGGGCTCGCCTTCGAAACCAGCTCGGAAAGCGACGCTTCGAACGAGGGCACCGTTTTCTCGGTGCCGCTCGTGGGCTTCGCATTGACCAATGGCACAGCACCGGTAGGCGTTGCCGAACGGGCGCGGGCCAACGCCAAGGGATCGACCGCCGGAGTGGGTTGCTCTGCCGGGTATGCAAGGTCGATCGACTCGAGAAGATCCGACAGCTTCGCGACCGTCGGCAGGATGCTACCGCCAAGCAGCTCGCTGAGCTTGGCAACCGACCGCTCGTCGGTCGGGTCGGCCATTGCGACGATCGCGCCGACGCGGCTGGGCCGCAAGGGCATCGCGCAGAGGTCCCGCGCGACGGCTCCCGGCAGACGTCGAACGAGTCCTGCGTCGGCGCCCGCAAGGTCACAGGCTCGAAGCATTGGGCCGAAACCCAGGTTGACGAAGAAGCCGGCGAGCGAATGCTCGTCGAGACCTTGCGAGACGAGGCTCTGAACGACCTGACCCGATGGAACCTGCGGATCGCCCGCATCGCTCGCGCGCGCCTGAACCTCGGTGACGACTCCGGCGACAACGAGCTGATCGACCAATCGGCCTGGCATACTCCGATCCCTAGCCAGGCTGGAAGCGTGCGGCAAGTGCGAGAGGCTGATAGCATCGTTTTCCAATGGCTCGAGTGCTGCACATCGAGGACGATCCCAACAATCGGCGCCTCGTGCACAAGCTGCTCGGAGCCGCCGGCCACGAGGTGATCGAGGCCGAGTGCGGCGTCGACGGGATCCGGCTCGCCCGCGAAATGGTTCCCGACCTCGTTCTGGTGGACATCAACATTCCGGACCTGGACGGCTATGAAGTGACCTTGCGCCTCCGTGGGATGCCGGCCCTCGAAGAGGTCCCGATCGTGGCGATCACGGCCGAGGGCGACCGCGCATCGACGCTCGCCGTGGGCTGCGACGGCTTCATCGCGAAGCCGATTGCCGCAGCACACTTCGCGGAGACGATTTCAGAGTTCCTCGACGGGCACCGCGAGTGGGCCGATGACAAAAGCGATCGATTGCTCCGCGAGCGCACACAGAAGATCGTCGAGCGGCTCGAGAAGAAAATCCTCGAGCTCTCCGAAACCAATCAAAGGCTCGAAGACATCGCGCGGCTTCGAAGAGAATTTCTCCAAAACGTCAGTCACGAGCTGGCAACGCCCATGACGCCGGTGGTGGGTTACCTCCGTCTCCTACTCAACGAGGAGCTCGGCCCGCTGACCGATTTGCAGCGCAAGTGCTTGGGATCGATCGAAACCTCGACGCAGCGACTTCGAACCGTCGTCGACACCTTGCTCGACGTCAGCTCGCTCGAGACCGGGCGAATGCACTACTACGCGCGACCGTATGATTTTCGCGAAGTTGCAGTCAAAGCGCTCGGTGAAATCCGACCCAAGCTCATCGAGCGAGACGTCACCCTCGTCGAGCGCATCCCCGACGAACCAATGCCGGCGCAAGGAGATCCCGACAAGCTCATGCGCGCCATGGTGCACGTGCTCGACAACGCCTCGAAATTCACCCCGACAGGCGGCGAGGTCGCGGTGGAAGTTCGCCCCGACGGAGACGCACACTTGCTCTTCGCGGTGTCCGACAGCGGTCCGGGGGTTCGTCCCGAGCACATCGCGCGGATCATGGAACCTTTCTATCAGGTCGACGGCTCGGTGACGCGGGACCACGGCGGGGTCGGATTGGGCCTGGCTTTTGCGAGGCGGGTCACCGAAGCGCTGGGAGGCGGCATCGAGATTTCGAGCCCGCCCGCCGGCGAAGTGGCGGAGCGGCAGCTTGCCGGCACCCTCGTCGAGCTCAGGGTTGGACGTGTGCCCGAGCGGCCCGAGACTCCGTCGACGTGATCTACCTCGACCACCACGCGGCGGCGCCGACGCCCGATGCGGTCCGGCTCGCCATGGAAAGAGCGGCCGTCCGTGCCTGGGCGAATCCGTCGAGCACCCACGCCGCGGGCCGGGCCTCGCGACAGCTCCTCGAGGCCGCCCGAGAACGGGTTGCCGAGTCGATCGGCGCGTCGGCTGCCGACGTCGTGTTGACCGCCGGCGGGACCGAGGCCTGCAACCTCGGCATCCGCGGGCTCGCCAAAGGCTGCTCTGGGGTCGTGACCAGCGACATCGAGCACCCGGCTGTCGCGCGAAGCGTGGATCGGCTGCAGAGAGATGGCTTCGAAGTCACCAGGCTGCGCGTTCTCAAAGGGCAGCCGCCAAACCTCGAAGAGCTCGCTCGGCACCTCGTCCCACGGACTTTGGTCGCGATTCAATGGGTGAATCACGAAACCGGCACCATCCTGCCGATCGATCGCTACGCCAAAACTTGCCGCGAACACGATGCGCGCTTGTTCGTCGACGCGACCCAGGCTTTGGGCAAGCTGCCGATCGACGTCGGTGCACTCGGGGCGGACGCCGTCGCGCTGGCTGCACAGAAAATCGGAGGGCCGGCGGGCGCCGGGGCTTGCTGGATTCGTCGGGGCCTCGACCTGGAGCCCGTGCTCGATGGTGGCTCGCAGGAGCGCGGCCGCCGACCGGGGACGCCTGACACGCTGAGCATGGTCGGTTTTGGGGCAGCCTGCGGGTTGATCGAGACACGACTCGAACAACAGCCACGGGTGACAGCGCTGCGAGACCGCATCGAAAAGAGCCTACTCGCCCAAGGCGCCGTCCAGAACGCGGTTTCCCCTCGGACGGGCACCGTCGCGAACCTCAGCTTCCCCGGCTGGCAGGGCCCGCTCCTGGTTGCGGCGCTCGACCTCGAAGAGGTCTGCCTCTCGACAGGCGCGGCCTGTTCGTCCGGCCTGCAGGAGCCATCGGCCGTGATTCGCGCAATGTATCCGGATGAGCAGTGGAGGGCTGGCTCCGCGGTTCGAATCAGTTTAGGTATGGAGACGAGCCAAGGAGACATCGACTTGGCGATTGCTTCGTTTGCGCGAGTTGTTGCCCGGCGCGACGTCTAGAACCTCACATCAATTCGAGCTCTCATGAAGCTAGATTAACCTCGTTTCACGTTTCAACTTATAAATATTTGAAATTGCTTTTCTTATTGGCCATGTATTTCGACTTACAGTGCCTTCCATTAAGTGTAACACCTCACGGTTGATTTGTTCAGTGGTTCGCGCGGATGTCTGAAGTGAAGCGAGTGCTGGTTGCCATGAGCGGCGGGGTGGATTCCTCGGTGGCCGCAGCCCTGCTTCGCGAAGCCGGGCACGACTTGGTCGGGGTCACGCTGCACCTGTGGGATGCCGACGGCGAGCAGCAGGTCGGCCGATGCTGCGCGCCAGAGGACCGGGACGACGCGCGGCGCACCTGCGAGCACCTTGGAATCCCTCACTACGTCCTCGATGAGCGCGACGCGTTTCGAAAGCACGTCGTCGACCCCTTTGTGGCCGATTATCAGGCCGGACGGACTCCGATTCCCTGCGTGGACTGCAACCGCACTGTGAAGCTCACCCATCTCGCCGACGTCGCGCGGCGCTTCGACGCGACCCACATCGCCACCGGGCACTACGCGCGCTTGGACCGAGCCGCGGACGGCCAGCTTCGACTGCTGAGAGGCCGCGACGATGACAAAGATCAAAGCTATTTCCTCTTCGGCCTGCCGCAGTCGACGCTCGAACGGCTGCTCTTTCCGCTAGGCGCGCTCACCAAATCAGAGGTGCGCGAAACGGGCCGGCGCCTCGGCGTCCCCAACGCCGACAAGGCCGAGTCGCAGGAGCTCTGCTTCGTTCCCGACGGACGTGTCGGCGATTTCATCGGCCGTGAGGGCAACGAGACGCAACCTGGCACAATCGTCGATTCGGCGGGGACGGTGCTCGGCCGTCACGAAGGCGTCGCAAATTTCACTCGCGGGCAGCGGCGTGGACTCGGGCTCGGGGGCGGTGGCACCCGCTACGTGCTTCGGATCGTGCCCGATACCGCGGAGGTCGTCGTTGGTGATGAGTCGCAGCTCTACGAGCGGGAGCTCAGCGCAACCGACGCACATTGGGTCTCGGGCCGCCCGAGGAAACCCTTTCACGGAGAGGTTCGCATTCGATATCGGCATCGCGGTGCTCGGGCGGACGTGACCCCACGCGGCGATGGCTTCGAGGTGCGTTTCGATGAACCGCAGCGTGCGATTACGCCGGGTCAGGCGGCAGTGGTATACCGTGGAGACGAGGTGATCGGTGGCGGCTTCATTGCATGAGCTTTGTGGGCTGGTGCTTTGCGGACTGCTCGCGGCGGGCTGCGCCAAGGGCAGCGGGGAGGGCAGCGCCGTTGGGCAGGTCTGGGCGCCGGACTGCGGACTCGACGGCGCAGCCTATTCGTTGAATCCCGACTATTTCGCGATGCAGCCGAGCACCTCCGTCGAGATCATCGATATCGTCGTGCAGCGAGGCAGCGACCTCCCGAGCTTCAGCGACGGGCTGGCGGTCTTCATTCGCAATCCGGAGTTGCTCAAAGAGACCATGCTGGGGACCGAAATCGAGCTCGGCGGGCTGGCGGCGCCGATCGAAATGACGCTCTATCTCAACGCGACCTGTCCCGGATTCGCCCGCATTCCGGTCTACTACGCCGCAGTTGCGGGCACGATCCGCTTCGACGAGCTCTACGTGCCTTGGTTGGATAACGAGACCAAGGAAACCGTCGCCGTCTTCACCAACGTCGAGCTGGTGGACAACAAAGATCCGCTCGAACGAAGGGCTGTCCTCGATGGGGATTTCAGCTTCCTGTTCGAAGTCGGAAGGCCGTTGCAGTATTTCTGAGCCAATGCCTTCCAAGCGTGGTGAACGAGGCGAGGTCCGCGCGGTGGGGCGTGGAGGCGACGCGGTCGTCGAGACGTCGAGCGGCGTCGTGCTGATGCCGGGAGGTCTGCCGGGCGAGCGGGTGGAGCTCACGCTGACCGGATCCAAACGAGGCGCCGCGCGCGGGCGGTTGATGCGGGTGGTCCAGCCGGTCGCGGGACGGCGGGAGCCCGCCTGCGCCGATGCGGCTCGCTGCGGTGGCTGCCCGCTGATGATCGCGAGCCCGGAGATGCAGCGCGAAATCAAACAGCGCTTCGTGGCGGACGCGTGCCGCGAGCTGCCCGGCGCAGCCGACACGGAGATCGAATGGGTCGATTCACCTGCGAAGCTCCGCTACCGCCGGCGTGCCCGACTGGGCTGGCATCGGGATACGATCGGCTACCGCCAGCTTCATTCCAAGCGCGTAACGTCCATCCGCGAATGCATCGTAATCGTCGAGCCGCTCCGTGACGCCTGGGATGGGCTGCGTGCCTACCTCGCTCCATCGCTGCGCGGTGGCGGAGAGATTCAGCTTCAGCTCACCGACGCCCAACGTGTCGTCGTCGAACTGCGTGCAGACGACGATCAGCGCCCTGAGCTTTTCGACGCCTGCGCGAGGCTCTGCGAGCTGCCCGTGATCGCCGGCGTCACGCTCCAAACCCGCGGGCACGGTCATGCAGCGAGCTGGGGGGACACACGTGTCGCCATTCAGGCGGGCACGTTCGGCCTTCTCGAAGGGCCGGCCGGCGCCTTTTCGCAAGCCAACGATCGCGTCAACGAGAAGCTCATCGAAGCCGTGGTTCGTCTCGCAGAGCCACAGGGCATGCG
>JABDJF010000286.1 GCA_013002645.1 Myxococcales bacterium | reverse complement strand
TGTGAGTGCCGCTAGCGCCACGATGAGCGCCCGAAGTCTGCCGTGTCTCGTCATTCTCGACCCCCAGATACCATGAATCTCGATTGTTACTCGAAGCGCGCGATTGCGCCAAGAGGTCTGCGCGAATGCTCGGAGGCACGAGCCCGAGACTGCGCCACCGGTCTCCAGGGAGGTTCGACAGATGGCATCTTCTGCTGCTATTGGCGGGGTCATCATGGCATTTCAGCGCATCGCGCTCGCACCGACGGTGATTTCAGTAGCCGTGATGGTCGCCGCCGGCATCGCCTGGGCGGGGAGTCAGGGCGGGGTCGCGATGGGCGGCGTCCCGGTCATCTTTTGCTGTGCCGCCATCGCGTTCGGCGCGCAGTGGCTTGCGTTCGTACCGGCCTATTGGAAGCAGACCGAGCACTTCTATGACCTGGTCGGCAGCCTGACCTACATCCTGGTCACGGGCTTTGCGCTCTTTGCATCACGCCCAAACGACGGCCGCTCCGTCATCCTCGCGCTCTTGGTTTTCATCTGGGCGTCGCGCCTCGGTAGCTTTCTATTCCGACGCATCCGGAATGCGGGCTCCGATCCCCGCTTCGACGAGATCAAACCGAGCGCCTCGCGATTTCTGATCGCCTGGACCCTCCAAGGGCTCTGGGTGTTCTTGACGCTGTGCGCGGCGCTTGCTGCGATCACGACGGTGGCGCCGTCGCCGCTCGGCCTGCTCGACGCCTTTGGCGTTGGGGTCTGGGCGGCCGGTTTTGCGATCGAGGTGGTCGCCGACCTGCAGAAAGGCGAATTCCGAACGGCCAACCCGGGACGCTACGTTGACACGGGCCTCTGGGCCTGGTCGCGGCACCCGAACTACTTCGGAGAGATCGTACTCTGGTTCGGCGTAGCTCTGATTGCTGCCTCGACTCTGGAAGGCTGGCAGTGGGCCACGATGATTTCTCCGATCTTCGTGGTCGTCTTGCTCACGCGCGTGAGCGGCATTCCGCTCCTCGAAAAGCGTTCGGATGAGCGATGGGGCGATGAGGAAGGCTATCGCCGGTACAAGGCCCAAACGCCGGTCTTGGTTCCCCGCCCGCCGCGGCGATGAGCCCGCGGGGAAGCCGAGCTGGCCGCCCGTCTCCACGAGCCTTAGGTTTAACGAGCCGATGACCGAAACCGATTTTCCGAGTCGCTATGAGAATCGAGAGGAAGCCCGACGGCGATTCGGCGACGATGCCGATCGCTACGCGGGATTTTATCTCGTCGGCGATCCGGTTGCGGATGCGCTGCTGCAGTGGATTGAGCGGCACGGCGAGTCGGCCAAATCACAGCTCGAGCGCGCTCTTGCCCTCGGCATTTCGGCGGTGCCGGAGGCGTCACCGGAGCTCCGAGGATTTTTCGAGCGCGCCGACCCGCTCCCCAGCTGGGTCGACTTTGATCAGATCCGGACCGGCGCACTCGCGTACCAGCGATTTGGAATCCTCGGGATGATCGTCCTCAGCGCATGGTCTCTCATCAACGGCTATCACTCGAGCGCAGCCGTCAAGCCGCTGGCGTTCACCGGAGAGCTTCGCCACCGCCCCCAGCGGCGGCTTGCCGAAACCGCGCGGTTCGTGAGTGAAGCGACTCAGGTCGACGGCCTTCGACGTGGACGCCCCGGTCGGGACATCTCACTGCGGGTGAGTCTGATTCACTCGCACGTCCGCCGCGCCTGCTTGCACTCGGGCCGGTGGCGCACCGATCTTTGGGGGCTGCCGATCAACCAGGCCGACATGTTCGGCACGCTTCTCGAATTTTCGCTCCTTATGATGGATGGCGCGCAGCGTCTTGGTTTCTTCCTGACCCCACAGGAGCGAGAAGCGATCCTCGCGATGTGGCGATACTGCGGGCACTTGAGCGGGGTCGACCCATGGCTGCTCGATCATCTCGGAAGCGAAGCCAAGACCCGTCACCTCGCCGACCTCCTTCGGCTGGTCCAGCCCGGTCCAGACGACGATTCGCGCGCCTTGACCGAGCAGCTTCTCCAGGTGCCGGGGCAGAACGCAAAAGGGAAGGCCCCGCCGGTCTTGGCGCTCGCGGTCAGTCGCATCCACAACGGGCTCGCTCGAGCGTTCAACGGCCCAGAGATCGCAGACGACCTCGGCATTCCCGACGATCTCTGGCAATACTCCGTCTATCCGATTCGCGCCGCGGTCGCGCCGTTCGAATGGATTCGTCGCCGCGTGCCTGGTGCAAGCCAATTGGCTTCGCAGGTTGGGAACCGAGCGGTTCGAGGGGACTTGACCCGCGTTCTTCGCGGCGAAGAGCCTTCGTTTACGATCTCCTAGCGGATTCTCGCCCGCGGCTCAGGCGACGGGGTGCCAAACGAATACGAGGATGTCCCAGACCAGGTGCGCGACGAACGGTGCGGCAAGACCTTTTGTTTGCACGCGCAGAGCGCCCCAGAGCAGGCCGCAGCACAGGGCCACGATGATCAGCAAGGGCGAACGCAGGGCGACCTGCGGAAGGACGTAGAGCAGCGCGGATACGAGCATCGCCCGCCACGGACCGAGCGATCGCGAGAAGAGATCGATGGCGACACCGCGCCAAACCAACTCCTCCGCCGCGACGACGAACAAGAGCAGGGGAAACGCGCGAACCGGGCCGGGCGCTTGCCGAAGAAGCGCGTACAAGGTCTCGACCTCGGTCTCAATGGGCGGGAATAGCGAAACGCTGATGGGATAGAGCCACCAGGTCGCCAAGGACATGAGCACACCGACGACGAGGCCGACGACGAGGTTCGTCGCGGTCGGCGTATCGAGATTGGCTCGAACGGCAGGACGCGCACCGAGCCACAGAACGAGCGCTGACGTCAGGGCCGCAGCGCCGGTTCCGATCCAAATGTTGAGGACCTCGCGAAGGCCCATGGCGACGCAAAATGCGGCGACGCAAGCGGCTAGCGCCAGTGCCTCGGCTCTCGAGACGCGCTCCACCTAGCTGCTGCCCTCGACGCGAGCCCGCATGCGAGCGACGAGCTTCGGGGTCGGCGTTTTGGAGGCCGTCTCGTCTTCCAGCGCCTGGTAGACCGCGATCTGGAACTCCGTCGGTCGGTCGTCACCGAGCCGTTCCCAGATCGACTCGCCGCCGGGGTCGAGATCGCTCTGCAAGCCCTCTACGAGCTCCTGCGCGAGCGCCAAGTCCGCCCTCGTAACCAGCGCGATCCAATAGCTCGAGAGCCTGGGCGTGATGACGGGCACGCCGATGAGCCTTGGATCTTTACCCATGCTTTTGGCGATGCGCGAAAGAAAGTTCGCGTGGGTCATGCGCTCCCGTCCGGGCACGTCGTACCAGGCGCTCGTTTCGTTGGGCAGGTCGAGTGCGCGCACGATCGCGAGGACGACGTCCTCGACCCACACGGGCCAAGAGGAGAACTGAAGCCAGCGCGGGAGGAGCATGGCTGGAAGCCGGGCCGCCAAGTCGCGGACCATCATCCAAGAGCTACCGCCGGCGCCGATGATGAGCCCGCAGCGAAGCTCGACCGTGGAGACCTTCCCCGAGCGCAGGATTTTGCCCGTATTCAATCGGCTGAGAAGGTGCCTCGAGGCTTTGGCCTGCGGCGCGACGCCGCCCAGGTACACGATGCGGCGAACGCCGGCCCGCTCAGCGGCTGCCAGGAACGCCTCAGCGCCGCGTGCCTCGCGCGCTGGGTAATCCTTCGAGTCGTCGATCGAGTGGATGAGGTAGACGGCGGCGTCGCAGCCCGCGATCGCCGGATCGATCGAGCTCGGGTCAGACACATCGAGGTAGACCCAGCCTGGCTGTGACGCCAATTTGGGGTTTCGCGTCGCACGGACGACGTCCCAGCTCGTCGCCGTGAGCGCTGCATCGAGATGTCGGCCGACGAAACCGGTGGCGCCCGTGAGAAGCAGCCTTCTTGATGTGGCTCGTTCCTGAGTCATCGCCCGCTAGCTTTGCCCGCAAGTCCGCTCGAAGGCACCGCGCACATCGAACGCGAGGTCGAGCGACTCGAGCACGTCGTATAGACAAACCAAGTAGATACCGAGCGCGAGGAAATTTCGATGGAGCGCCACGCCCCGATCGCGGCAAGCCAAAAACGTGTCGTGAAAGCTGCTGTGAAACGCGCTCGTCTCGAACCGAACGCTCCGCTGGTCGCCGCTGCCAAGATGGCTGACCAAGGCGTCTCCCGAGTCCTGCAGGCCCAGCTGGGCCAAGCCCGATTCAAAGCGCGGTTCGTCATCGAGGTAGAAGCCAGCGTAGAGGTCGCGAAGCCCCTCTAGAAAATCGTCCTGCCATTGCACATAAAACGCCTTGGGTCCCCAACGGAGAGCCGACCCTTGGGTCGCGAAGAAGGAATCCGGTCGTAGGTCGAGGATGGTGTCGCGGCCTGCAAAAATCTGCGTGAAGTAGATTTCGAGGATTCGATGGCCGGTTTCGCGCCGCACCGGTTCCGGGAGGCTCGGGAGCGAGAGGCGTTCCGCGTGGTCATCCTGTGGCCCGAGCTCGACTTCGAGGCCACGCGCACGCAGAGCAGATGCGATGGCTTCGCGCACGTTCGCGTAGCGCCGCGCATCGGAGCCGTTCGAGACGAACTCCTTTCCCTGTGCGAGAAGGGCGCGCAGCGGCATCACTTCGAACAAGGCGGGAGAGGCGTAATCCATGAAGTGCGACCAGGAGCTGCCCTTTGCAGCCCGCCGGATCACGTCACGTACGCCTTTCGCCATCTTCGACCCCTAGGGCCTGCAGAGCAGAATGCCAAATCATCATCGGAGCGATGATTCAGTCTTCGAGCAGGCTTCGGAGCATCCAGGCGGTCTTCTCATGGAGCTGGAGGCGCTGGGTCCCGAGGTCGGCCGTGGCCTGGTCGCCTGCCTCCTCGGCGGCGCGGACGACTTCCCGCGCGGTGCGAATCACGGTCTCGTGCGCTTCGACGAGCAGCTTGACCATCTCGAGCGCCTTTGGCACGGCATCGGTGTCCGGGACGCTCGCAAGTCGCCCAAAGGCCGCATAGCTCCCCGGCGCAGGCAGACCTAGGGCCCGGATGCGCTCGGCGATGGCGTCGACGGCCATCGCGAGCTCGGTGTACTGCAGCTCGAACATCGAATGAAGCGTTTGGAACATCGGGCCGGTGACGTTCCAGTGGAAGTTGTGGGTCTTGAGATAGAGAGTGTAGCTATCGGCCAGGAGCCTCGATAGCTCGGCCGCCAGCTTTTCGCGGTGCTCTGATGAGATGCCGGTGTTGAGATCCATGGCGAGCTCCTTCCCTGTTCTTCTGTTGGGCCGTCTCGCGACTTCTGCAAGCCCTCGGTTCGTGGACCGGCGCTGCCCCGCGCTAAGGGGAAACCTCACCGCATTGGACGCGGGTGGTGGTTTCCCAGCGCGTCCGCTCAATCTCGGCCAGCGCCACCGCCTCGATGTAACGCATCTGGGCCATGGCCGCCTGCTGCTCGCGTAGATTGACGAAGATGAGATTGCTCGACCCGACCTCGAATCGTCGGCGCTCGCCCTCCGCCAGCTCGGCGGCCGTATCGACCACATCGTCGGTCAACGCGGCTCTGCGCTGTGCCGCCTCGACCGCCGACGCCGCGTCGAGGGTTCTGGCGCGGAGCTGGTCCGAAATCAAGCGCAACCGAGCCTGCTTGTCGGCCACTTCGGCCCGAGCGACCCCGGCCCTGCCCCGCTCTTTGCGAAAGATCAAGGGCATCGAGAGCGTCAGGCCAGCCTCGAACACGTTGCCTGGAAGCGTGAAATCGAGGTCGGTGTCGGTGAGATCCCCGAGGTCGCGCGAGTACGCAAACCGCGCTTTGAGCTCCGGCGCGAGCTCGTTGCGGGTGAGCTTCTGATCGACCTCGGCAGCTTCGAGCTCTGCGCGCGCTGTCTTGAGCTCGGGATGGCAGGCGAGGACTTCGTCCACCGCGCGCTCCACGGAAAGCTCTTCGATCGGCGCGACCGTCACCTTTTCGGGGACTCGCTGGGCGCCGGTAACGACCGGCAGACCCTGGGAATCACGCAGAAATAACGACAGCTCGAAGGTTGCCTTCTGGAAAGCGCGCTCCGCGGCGACCAGGAAGGCCTTGCGCTCGAGCAGGATTCTCTCGTTGTCGACGACGTCAAAGGAGGCGATCGAGCCGGCCGCGAGGCGACGGCGGAGCTGGGAGTCGCGCTGCTCGGCCAAATCGAGCAAGGCTTTGGCAACCTCCCTGTTCTGCCCCGTGCCAACCCAGTTCCAATATGTCCGCGCCGCTGCGAGCTCCAGGTTCAGCTTTGCGGCCGACAAGGCTTGGCCGGCGGCTTCTTCGAGTTGAATCGCGCGGGCGCGCTCGGCACGGTCCGGGTCGATGAGCCCACCCCGCCAGATCGGTACTTCGATCCCCGCGCGAACCTCGCCGCCCGAGAGAGTTTGGTCGTCCCGATAGGTTGGCCAACGCTCGTTGATGCCTAGACCGACGCGATAGCCCACGAAGATCTCCGAGCCCCAGAGTGTCGTAGGCTGGCGCAGCTCCACGGTGGCCCTCCGCACGTCGTAGTACGCACCGGTGAGAATCTTCCCGTCGCCATCGAGCCTCGGATCAAACGCGCCGCGGGCCGCCATCGTCTTGGACTCTGCCTTGCGAAGCTGCGCGACCGCTTGGCGTATCCGTGGATCGTGCGCGTTCACCGATTGCAGGACCTCTTCGAAATGAAGCGGCCGTCCTGGCTCTTCGCTTGCGAGCGCGATCGCCGGAGAAAGCGAGCCCAAGAAGAATACGCTCAAGCGCTGGGCGAGGCTCATTTGGACTCCTTGGCGGGACTCGCCATGGGCGGCGGATCGGTGGTTGGCGGGAAACCATTGAACTGCCGCCAGACCTCGAAGCCGAGCGAGACCCGATTGAGCAAGACCCAACCCTTGGCGAGCACGCCCTGCCGCAGATAGCTCGCCGCGGGCCAGGGGCTGTCCTCCGCGTCCGGAACGATGACGATGCGAAAGTCTCCTCTCCCGTTGTCGCTGGCGTCCACAAACGCAACCCGGCCACCAAACGTTCCGACTGCGACCGAAGGCCAGCCGGAGAATTGCACCGCCGGCCAGCCTTCAAACTGAAGCCGGACGGGGCTTCCAGCCTTGATCAGTGCCGCATCGTTGCCGTCGACGTAAAGCTCGACCGCGCGGTCCTCCGTCAGCGGCACGAGCACGGCAAGCACCTCGCCACGGTTCACCTGCTCGCCACCGAGACGACCGACCACGCGAAGGATCGTGCCGTCGGTCGGGGCTTTGATCGTTTGCGCCTGCTGGCGCGAGATGCCCACGTCGAGGCGGGCAAGCGCTGCATTGGTGGATGCGACCTCGGTCTCCGCGCTTCGCCAGCTCGCCTCCGCGTTTTCGATCTCGGCCTCGGTCGACGCGATGACCCGCTGGAGCGCCGCGCGGCTCTGAGCGAGCCGATTACGTGAGGCCGCGCGCTTTGCGTTGGCAGACGCAAGCTTGGCCCTGCTCTGCCGCGCGGCGAGCTCCGCAAGCTCGAACTCCCGCTGGGACGCGAGACCATCGTCGAAGAGACCGCGTTGACGGCGCAGGTTGAGCTCGTTGGTCTCGACCTCCGCTGTCGCTGCGCCGACATCCTGCTGGGCTGCCTCGACGCCGCGCTGCGCGATTTGGACGTTCGACTCGCTCGCTGAGATCTCTGCTCGCTGAGAGCGGCGAATGGATTCGATCCGGTTGCTCAGCGACTCGGCACGCTGCCCCTGCGCGACTCGTCGGCCTTCGATGGCTGCTCGCTCCGCGCCGAGACGGTCCAGAATCGATTCGTCGTTGTCGGTCAGCTGCACGATGGGATCACCCTTTTTGACCTGCGTCCCCTCCTGGACGAACCACTTTTCGACGCGCCCCGAGATGGTCGCCTCGATGGGTTGCTGGCGTTGTTCGGGTGCATAGGCGAACACGCGCCCCCTGCCGCGAATGTTCTGCGTCCAGGGCGCGAGGAGGGCCGCAAGGGTGAACAAGAGGAATACCGCAACCAAGGCTTTGGCGACCGCGATGGTTCGCCACGGTGCGGGCACGCCCAAGGCCTGGGGAAGCGTGTCGCGCTCGAAGCCAGACCAATGCTCGGCGTTGACCGATGTCTCCTTCATGCTGCTTCTCCTTCGTGCCGGAGCGTGTCCGAAATCTGAAGATGCCGATCCATCCGAGCCCGGACCGCGGCGTCCTCCGCAACGATCAGAAGCGAACAATCGCGCTTCGCCGATAGGCAATCGGCAATGCGAATCCCGGCTTCCGAGGCAACTCGATCCAAGGTGCGGTCGAGGATCAACAAGCTGGGCTTGCCGGCCACCGCCCTTGCAATGGTGAGCGCGATCCCCTGGGTTCGAGAGAGCGGCGCGCCGTCTGTGAGGATCGGCGTTTGCAGCCCCATGGGCAGAGACTTCACCGCCTCGACCAGGCCAACCCGGCCCAGAGCTTCCCACGCCTCCTCCGCGGTCAGCTCCGAATTCGCGGCGCGAAGATTGTCGAACACGCAGCCAGGAAAAATCTCGGTCCCTCGGACGAGCGCGATGCGGTTGCGGATCTCGCGTAGGGCGAGGTCGCGAACGTCGTGCCCGTCCATTTCGATCACGCCTGCCGATGGAACGCGCAGTCCGAAGATCGCGTCGACCGTGGCGGCGGTATCCCGCTCCATCCCCGCAACCGCAACGCGCTCACCGGGTTCGACATCGAGCGAGAGTCGGAGCGGCTCGACACCCTGCCCTCGATCGACCTCGACCTCTTCGAGCACCAGCCCGGACCTGGTTCCAGAGCCCGGTGGCAACAGCTCGCCGTCGGGGCGTTCCAGGGGCAGGTCGAGGATCTCGCCGAGCTTGTCGACGGCGGCGACCAGGTCGTAAAAAATTTCTACCTTCCCTCCGAGCTTGGCAATCGACGCCACGACCGCGGTCACGATGAGCTCGGCAGCGACGAGTTGACCGATCGAGAGCTGACGCTCGATCACGAGGAACCCGCCCATCGCGAGCAGGGCCACGCTCGCCACGACTTCGATTGTGAATGCGCCAACGAGCTGGCGAAAAACGACTCGAAAGTGTAGGTCACGCTTGTCGAGATACGACCTCGCCAAGGTCTCCACTTGGACCCGTGCAAGCTCCTCGCCCCCAGCGAGCTTGAACGACAGAGGATGCCGCGCCATCTCTTCGAGCCATCCGGCCACGGCGTACTTGGCTTTGGACTCCGCGACGCTCGTGCCTGTGCCGCCGCGCCCGAGCGGAATCAAGACGAGCACCGCGCCGACGATCAGCACCAGGTCGAACGCGAGGAGGATCGGGTGATAGAACGCCAGAACGATCAGGCCGACCAATGCAATCAGGACAGCGTCGACGCCGCCGAGGAGCAGCGAAGCCACGCTCTTTTGGATCGTGAAGACGTCGAAGAAGCGGTTCAGGAGCTCAGGCCCATTGGCGTCCCGAAGCGCCGTGCCGCTGACGCGTGGCAAGCGCGCGCCAATTTCAGTCACGATGCGGACAAAAAGCCTGCGCTGCAGCATCTCGGCCACGCGTACTTGGAGGGCGCGAAGGATGGCGGCGCCCGTGAGCGCAACGGCCAACAGGACCGTCAGGACGACCAGGGGTTGAATCAGGGAACCAAACGCGACGGTATTGACGAGCGACTGGACCGCGACCGGCACGGCGAGCGAAAGGAGCCCGAGCGCCACGCCGTAGACGACGATGACGCCGATGTCCTGCCCGTCGAGCGCGAGGAGCTGACGGGCACGGCGAAGCGGCGACGGACGTGTGCTGGCGATGGCGACGGGCCCTTTATTCATGAGATTCATAACATGATATAAAATACAGGCTTGTCAATGCCTGTATTTTGTTTTATGTAAAAGAAGTCATATGAAAACCAACGGCCCTCCAGAATCCTCCGCAGCGTGGACTTTTCTTAGTAATCACGGGCACGTACTCGTCTGCATCGTCCGCGACCCGAACGTCCGCGTTCGCGAAATTGCCCAGGCCGTGGGGGTCACCGAGCGTGCAGTGCAGCGCATTCTGAGGGAGCTGGAGGAAGCCCGGGTGATCGTACGAACCCGGCACGGACGCCGAACCCACTACGAAGTGAACGAGGGCGTGCCCCTACGCCACCCGATCGAGGCCCAGCACTCGGTGGGCGAGCTGGTCCGGGTGGTCGGTTCCTGAGGCGCTTGAGCCGGTTTTCGTCGAAGCGTACGCTGCGCCCGGCGTGACCCTTCTCATCCAAGTCGCGGCCACCTGGGCGATGACGGGCATCATCTGGTTCGTGCAGCTGGTGCAGTATCCGTCGTTTGCTCAGGTGGATGCTGGGTCGTTCGCGGCGTTTCATGCGCACCATTCGAAATCAATTTCGATCATCGTCGCACCCTTGATGATCGCCGAAGCGGTTTCGGCCGTTGCGTTTCTTTGGGCGCCGCTCCGCGTCCAGACTCCAGCGCAAATCTGGATTGGAATCGGCTTGATCGCGTTCATTTGGGCGTCGACTTTTCTGCTGCAGGTTCCTGCGCACCGCCGGCTGGACGCCGGGTTCGACGATGGAACCTGGCGAATGCTGGTGCGCTCGAACTGGCTCAGGACGATTGCCTGGTCGGCAAGGGCCGGGCTCGTGACCTATTGGCTGCACCAGACGCTCGATGCGGGCGCAAGCCTGGGTGTCTAGCGCCGCAGGGCGCGGAACTCGACGCCGATGCTGAATGTGATGAAGTTGAGCCAGTTCTTGGTGTAGCCGTCGCTGCCTGGGTCCGGGTCGCTCGCGGTTCCGACGGCGCCTCCGCCCAAGTAGCGCGCGTTGAAAAAGACCGCGACTCGGTCGTTGAAGTCGTAGCCCACCCGGAGGCTCGCATCGAGCAAGGCGCCCGTGATTTCGTTGCTGCTGCCGTTGACCCCGCTGATCGGCGCATAGATCCCGTCGATTTCGGTTCCCCACCAGACCCCGCTGACGAAGGCCCAGCGGCCTCGAAACTTGAGCGCGGGCACCGGCCCAATGTTGCTCCGATCGGCGCGCAGCGTGCCGTCCGCCGAGGTGAACGTGATCGTGGAGTTTCTGATCTGGAGCGAAAAGCCGATCGAAACCTCGTCGCCGGACCGCCGGAGGAAGTCGTACAGGAAGCTGATTCGCCAAAACGGGAAACTGTAGGTCGAGTTCAGAGGCGTCCCCGCCGGGAAGACCACCTCGTCGAAGGTCGTGTCCTCGTAGAGCACCGTTTCCCCGGTCAGCTTCAAGGGCTGGTAGAGGAACACGATCGCGTGCCGGCCCTTGAACTTGAGCTCCGTGCTGAGCCGGAAGAAAGGAAAGAGCACGTCCTGCCCACCGTCGTCGCGATAGTCGAACCGCGTACCCTGATTGCCAAGCTGAACGATGTGGCTGGCCACGGCCAGGAACCCGAGCTCGGCGCCGAGGAACCACTCGACGTTGGGCGGCTTTTCGAGCGTCGCCTGGTACTTCGCGGCGATGTGACTCTCGGCGACGGGTGGCATGTCGTAGATCGACTTCTGGCGCTCGGTGTCCTGGGCAAGCGCAGGCGCCGACACGAGCGAAGAAACAATCGCGGCGGCGAGCCAGCCTCCGCGAGCGAGTCGATTTCCGTACATTCGCGTGGCACGCTAGCACATCGGCAAACGGGGCCTGCCGTTTTTCGCGTTCGGCCTTAGAGCGGTCCCGATGGAAACGGCCGACGTCGTCGTGATTGGAGCTGGCTTTGGAGGCCTCGCAACCGCGCTTCGGCTTGCCGAGCTCGGCGCCGACGTCGTGCTCTGTGAAACACTTCGCTACCCGGGAGGCTGCGCGAGCACGTTCAAGCGAAGCGGCTATCAGTTCGAAGCCGGCGCAACGCTGTTTTCCGGCCTGGGCGATGGGCAGCTCTTCTCGACCTGGAATGACAAGTGGAACCTAGGGGTTCGGTTCGACACGCTCGACCCGCTCGTCGAGCTTCGGACCGGACAGTGGTCGCTCGCCATCCCGCCTGACCCCGACTCGTTTGTTCGCCGGTTCGCGGAGCTTCCGGGCGCCGACCCAGAAGCCCTGCGCGCGTTCTTTGGTACGCAGCGCGGTGTCGCCAACGCATTGTGGAAACTCTTCGAAGACCCGACGCTCCTTCCACCACTGAGCGGCGGCGCGGTCCTGCGCCATCTAGGTCGGACGTTTTCGTACGCGCCCGTCGTCCGATGGATGGGCCGTCCGCTTTCCGACGTCGTGTCGAGTCACGGTCTGACCGACTGGGAGCCCCTTCGTGTCTACCTCGATGCGGTCAG
>JABDJF010000272.1 GCA_013002645.1 Myxococcales bacterium | reverse complement strand
GCGCAGACCATCGGGGTCAGACAGGGAGACTTTTTCTACACCCGCCCCGGGACGATGCACCGAATGGTGGTCGCCAACGGGGAGTATCTCTTGCAGTACATCGCGATACTCGAGCTGGACCCAGACCACGATGCAGACCTCGCCAATGACTTGGACGCGATGGTTGGCGAAGGACAGATTCGGCGACTAGGCGATCGCTACCATGCGCTCTTTGCTCAAATCAGCCGGCAGACGATGTCCATCGATTCACGCCAGCAACGGGCTGCCTCGGCCAGGATGGCCGGCTTCCTTTACGACCTGATGGTGGACACGCCCACCGCGAGCGGAAGTCATCCTGCGGTCGAGCGTGCCCTTGAGTTCATGCGCTCACACATGGCAGTCGCGTACAGTCTCGACGAACTCCTCGCCGAGCTCGCGCTCGACAAGTCGTATTTCATTCGGCTCTTCAAGAAGAACGTCGGCGTCCCGCCCATGAAGTACGCGATGAACCTGAAAATGAGCGCCGCGTCCGACCTGCTCCGCACCACGCCTGAGCCCCTGGCCGCCGTTGCTGCCCGCGTCGGTTTCGACGATGAGTACCACTTCGCCAAACGCTTCAAGCAATGGAGCGGCACCGCGCCGGGCGCGCATCGGCGTTGAACGGCGCCTCACGCGTCGCGCGGACGGTACAATTCCACCCGACACACCTCGGCGTAGCGGGTGAAATCTTGATCCAGGGTGAAGATCGGAACACGATGCTCGCGCGCGATCGCACAGATCAGGAAGTCGATCTGTGAGCCCTGGATTCCGCTGGCCCGGCACTGGTTGAAGAGCTCGGCGGCGCACTCGTATGTCGACATGCCGGCCCCGAGGTCATCGAAGGCCTGAAGCGTCTCGCGGAGCCGTTGGAACTGGCTTTCGACGCCGATCCCGCTCAGCACCTCCTGCCGGATGCAACCCGCCATGCTCGCGCGCGCCTCGTCGATCAGAGTCGAGAGCTCACGGACAGCGTTCCTCTCGGCTGGGTTTAACGCTGCCTTCGAGCGCCGCCTCAGCGCCGTGGACCATACGGAGGTATCCACGAGCACCTTCACCGATGCCGGCCGCGCTTGTGATCGTAGCCCGCGTCGTACTCGATTGTCCCGAAGAGCCCTTCGAGCTCGAGCTGTTTCCGCCGCTTCACATACTCCTGGAGCGCCGCATTGACGGCAGCCCTTTTGGTTCGGTGCCCCCCCACCTGCTGGGCAGCCCGGATGAGCGCGTCGTCGAGCGCGAGATTCGTTGCCATACTCATATTTTACACATTTTATTGTGTGACTCAATGTGTGTCATTCCGGGCGGCGCCCAGCCTGCAACACGTCCCATCGGCCGAGCACGCTCCGCGTTGCCTAGAATCGGACCCGGGGTTCGACGCGAATCACCCCGAGTGGGGGCGCGGGTATCGCTTGGCGATGTGAGCTGGATCACACCCTGGTTTCTGCCAAAAGCGATACGCTCGGCGTCGAAAAAAAAGGACGCAACCCCCGCTCACTCACGTCGATAACCAGGTCATCGACATGTCACCACGCCTGCCAACACATCCGAGCTGCGCCCGGCGCGCGTTCCCTCTGCCCTCCATTCGAGCGCTGGCTCTGGCCGCGTGGCTCGCCCTCGCGGGCTGCGGCGGGGTCACCTGCCCCGAACCGTTGAGCAACGTCGACGGGGTGTGCCTCAAGCTCGATCAGGTCGCCGACGCGGAGCTCTGCGACGGCGTCGACAACGATGGCGACACAGAGATCGACGAAAGTTGGCCCGAGCTCGGCGAGCCCTGCGGGGAGGGGGCCGGCATGGGCGAGTGCGTCCAAGGCAGCTGGGCGTGCGCGGGCGATGGCGCCGGCGTGATCTGTGAAGGCGCGGTGGGTCCCGTAGCCGAGGTTTGCGACGGTAAAGACAATGACTGTGACGGCACGCCGGACAACGGTCCCGACGAAGTCTGCGACGGCGAGGACAACGATTGCGATGGGCTAATCGACGAAGGGCTGTTGTCGGTGAAGGCCGAGGCGTTTGCGGATCATGCCACCGTCGCCGCGGTTGAAGGTGGGTTCGTGGTCGCGCGGCTGGTCGGCGACGGCATCCGGGTCGACACGTACGACGCCAGCGGCGAGCTCAGCGGCGGTCTCGACGTTGTCGATAGCCCGACCGACGATATTGCGTTTCTGACGTCCGATAGCGATGGCGACCGGGTGCTGGTGGCGCTTGGGCAGCAGGCTTTCCACGTGCTCGACATCCGCGTTGGCGCGGGCCTGGTCCCAACGGTCGTCGACACGCAGGCGCTTCACCCGGACTGGCGACAGGGCATCGATTTCGGCGTCTACGATCCCCCGTTCCACCCGCGCGTGGAGGCGTCGCCGCCCCGGTTCCTCGGGTATCGCGATTTGATTACGTTCGCGCTGAACCCATTTGCCGAAGACAGCCTCGCTGGGCTGGAGCTGGCGCCGACGGAGGCCGTGGGCATTCCGATCTTGACCGCGTTCGACACGGCAGGCCCGTTCCTGGTCTGGGAACAGGGCGACAACCTGCACACCGGCTGGCTCATCGACAATGGCGACGTCGAGTTGGACATCGATGTGGCCCGCGGCAATTCGCCCGGCATGGCGTTTGGGAAGGACGGGCCCGCGCTGGTTTACCTTCAGGATCGGGGCCTTCGTCTGAGCGAGCTCGACGGCCCAACTTTTCAGTGCGCCCAGGGCCGGTTCTGCAATGCCGCCATCGAATCGGGCGATCTGAAAACGCCGAGCGGTCCAACCGGCCTCGCCTATGACGACGCCCGCGACACCTGGTTCGTCGTCGCGGGTTTGCAACTCGCCGTGGTTGGCAGGGGCGACGATGGCCCCCTGGTCGAGCAGGTGCAGGTCCTTCGCGCGCTTCGGGATGCGCCCAATCGAGTCGACGTCGTCGTGAGTAACGGGACGGCGGCCGTCGTGCATGCCGAGGAGCGCGGCCAATCGGCGCTCACCTTTCTGGGGTGCTTCTAGGGAGGCGGATGCGCTGGGCTGTTTGCGTTTTCGCCGCCGTGCTCGCTTCGTTCACGGCTCCTCGGGCACGCGCGCAGAGCGACGAAGCTCGCAAGTCTGCGGACGAGGTTCGTTGGCTGGTCGTCCCGGCAGTCGTCGGAGCTGACGGCGAAGGCGATGAGCGCGTTGGCGTCGAACGGCTTCACACCGTGGCAGAATCCGTACGTCAGGCGCTCGTGATCCACGGGCATTCGGTTTGGCGTGCAGACCGCGCATCGGAGCGCTTCGAAGTCCTCGGCTCTGCGCCGGCCCCGACCATCAGCCAGAGCGACATCGACCTTTGGGTCGAGCGGTCGCGCGCTGCAGTGCGGTACCTGGCGCGCGCGGACTACAAAGCCGCGCGACGGGAGCTCAAGGC
>JABDJF010000258.1 GCA_013002645.1 Myxococcales bacterium | reverse complement strand
TAACTGAGCGCTGCGGCGACCCGTTCTCCTATCCACATGACCTGTCCCCAGGTGAGTCCCGCCTCCCGTCGAAGGGCGCGCAGATCGACTCCATTGATGAATTGGAAGACCACATAGGGACGTTCCGCGTCGAGCTTGTGGTCGACGATGTCGACCAGGTTCCCGTGATGGAGGTGCCCCGCAATACGCGCCTCGCGGGCAAAGAGCTCACGGCTTCGTCGCTCCCGCGCGCAATGCGCATGAAGTCTTTTCAAACACCCGCGGCCTTCGGTGCCGTCGTCGCCCGTCCACACGACTTCATACGTATCGGCGGCACCGCCGCTTCCGATCTGACGAACGACCCGATACTGGTCGATCGACTCCGGGGCAGTGCTCGGCCTGCTACTCATGCCGCCCTACCCTTGTCTGTCTTTTTCAGATCCATATCGACCGCAAACGCTCGAGCGACGGCCTAGCCGCCGCAGTATTTCTCCTCGGCGGTTCCGCCGTTGTCTCCGCACGTCGAGCCGCTGCCGTCGTCGGGGTCTAAGCATTGACTCGGTACGGTGCACTCGTAGGTGCACCTCAACCCCAGCGCCCCAACCGGACGGCAAAACCCGCCTGGCGCCGGGCAATCAATATCGTCCTCACAAGTTTCGTTGTTCACGAGGTCCCACACGGCCTCGCAAGTGGTGAGGTCTTCTTTTACACCGCAATAGAGAGCAGGAGCCGCGCCCGACAGGCTTTCACGTGTCTCGGCAAGGGGAAACGCGAAGGGTTGCGCGCATGGTTCGGTGCCAACTCGCTGGAGACAGTAGCCTCCGGTGCGCGGCGTCTCCCCGAATGTCATCGGGACGCACCCTAGATCGGGTCCGCAATCGCTGTCCGACACGCAAGACTCGCAAACGATGCGAGACCCACGCTCCGTATCGGTGCACTCGAAGGTCGCGGGATTGCAGCTCGTGGCGCCACAGTCGAGCTCCTCACTGATAGGCTTACACTCGACGCAAAGCCCTTCGTCGGCATCACAACGTTCGAAGGCGTCCACCCCAATGCAGCTCAGGTCCTGATCGCAGCCGACACACGTCCCCGTTTCGGTATCGCAACGGGCCGCATCGATCTCACTGCAATCCGTATCGCTTTCGCACTCCGGCACCTCTCCGTCTATCGACGCGTCCGGGACCCCGCCATCGTTGTGCTCGTAGGGGTCACAGGTCGGGCAATCGACGCACGCGATGGTCGAGCCTCGATCCTCGGTGAAGCAAATCTCGTCGAACGGAAGGCACTCCCGGCTCCCGCTGTCGAAGTTCACGTTCGGGATTGCGGTCCCTTCGGGACAGTCGTTCACGGTCCGCGCGCAGTTGCTGCCCATTAGCAGCAGGGCCATCCACATTGTAAGAAACCCGCGTTTCATCGATTCCGAATCCCTCTAATCAAGAGCCCAAGCCCCCCTCCGACGCTCGCCACACCGAATCCGATCATCACGCCGGCACCCGCGTTGGTGGGCGTGTAGCTTTGGCAGGGCATCGTCCCCTCGCAACCGCCGCTCCTCCGGTAGGAGGCGCCTCCGAGCCCGATCAAGGCGCCTCCGCCCATGAGGAGCGCTACCCCGCTCGCGATCATGGCCGCCCGCCTTGGCCTTTTCCCATCAACCGGTCCCGTGGACTCCACCAGGGGGACCAAATCGACCCGCCTCGCGTCCTCGGGGCTCAGCCCCGCATCGACGAGGACGATTTCGGGTTCATAGCCTTTTTTGGCAATCCGAAGCCGGTGCTCGCCCCGGCGCAGCAGGAACTCCCCAGGTACCGTCCCGACGAGACTGGCGCCGTCGAACACGGCGGCGCCGCGCGGGGTGCCGGTCAGACGCACCCGTGTCCCTGCCCGCTCGGGCCAATGCTCAAGGAGCTCCTCCACCAGCCCGGCGATCACACCCCGACACTCGGCGGCCGGACAGGACCGTTCTTCGGCCACTTCATCGAACCCAGCGACGCCACCCGCCTCCTTGAGCATCGCGCCCACGACCGCCTCCGGCCGAGCCGCCGTCGGCTCCCAGACCCAGACGAAGAGCCCGACGTCCACGCCCGCGCCGCGGAGTGCACCCCGCATGCATTCGGCATCCGGCTCGCAGCCCAGGTCCACGCGCTTTACCGAAATGCCTTTTCTTTTCAACGCCGAACGCGCCGTTTCTCGCAGAGATTCGAGATGTGCACCCCCTTGATCGGCCGGGGTGAGAAACCCGATCGTGGTTGGATCCGCCTCCGCTTCGGCAACGTCGGCGATGGCCAGACCGAGCAGAAGCAGACCGACGTAAGAAACCTTTCGACCCATCAGGGACACCCGAGCTCCTGGAGTGTGACCATGCCATCGGGCGGCGCATCGGCGGTGAGAATCCGGCCCTCGTGCGCCACAACTGTATCGACCCGCCCCGGGGTCAGGTACTGGAGGAATGCTTCCAGATCTCCGCTCTGTCGGATGTCGACCCCGTCGGTCGTCGTCGTCAGGAGCGCGCCGCCCTCGATGAGCGAGCCGCCTGAGGCATCGCCCGCAAATCCGCTCACCGAGTCTTCGAGGATGAAGCGATCTGCAACGGCGTAGCGGCGCGCCCCCTCCCCGAAGCCATCGGTCGAGACCATGACATGCCCACCGGCATCCCATCTCAAGATCGGCGTGACCGCCGAGGAGGGGTATTGCACCTCCAATCCGTCGAGGATCCCATCCTGAGCGGTCAGTGCCTGAACGTGCAGGGCGCCATCGGCGTAGAACGACGCGACCCACTGGTTACCGGAACCGCGCGGCTCGAGGAGCCCACAGCGCAGGCTCTCGGTGTTGGCCCGCACCAAGCTCGCACCGTGGGCGGCACCCTCGGAAAGGGCGTTGTCGTAAAACGACACCAGGAAGTCGGCCCGCACCGGCGCTTGGCCCTGAAGACGGTCCCAGTAGATGTTCCCCCAGGCCACGGTCTCGCCATCGGAAGCCAAACAGTGCCCCTGCCAGGACCATCGCCCAACGGGGGTCCTCCCGACCGAGGTCACCTCGAAGAGGTCCACCAAGCTCACCCGAAGAAGCTCCGGCCCCGCCTCGGTCGGAGGAATCGCCACGTAGGCCGAGTAGCCCACGGTGACCACATGAATCGGTCCGGTCCCCTCCCCGGCGGGGCTCTCCCGGATGAGCGTCGGCGTGCCGACCGCACGACCGTCGTCCCCGATCTTCACGACGTACAAACGCACGTTGTAGTCGAGAGTCCCCGAGATCCGGTGTCGCCCGAAGTAGAACAAGAAGAGACCGTTTTGGGCCAACACCAGTCGTGCCGAGGTCTCCGTCATCCCGTCTTGGTGCATGTCGACGGTGCCCATGACACTCGCGGTCAAGAGCCCCTCGTCCGTCACCCCGTCGCAGTCGTCATCGACAGCGTTACAGGCTTCGATCGGCGGCACGCACTCAGGTCCTACTCGGCACTCGGGCGTGCACGAGGCGCTCCCCACGCTCCCGCATTCGGTCGTACACTCCACCGTCTCGCCGAGCGCGCACTCCATCCGGGGTCCGTCGTCCGGGAGGCCACTGCAGTCGTCATCGACCTCGTTACAGAGCTCCGGAGCCACCGGGCTCACCTCGCGGGTCTCATCGTTACAGTCGGCGGCGTTCGAAACGTAGCCAGGCGGCTGCACGCAAGACTCCGTCTCGAACCCGTCCGCGCCGTACCCGTCGCCGTCGAAGTCGCGGTACCAGGTGAGGACTTCGGGATCGTCGTCGATGACCCCGTCACAATCATCATCGACGCCATTGCACTGCTCGGGCGCCCCGGGATGCGCGTTCGGGTCCGAATCGTCGCAGTCGTCCGCCGTCTCCGAAAACCCGGCGCGTGCGCAGCCCGCGCTGACCTCACTCGGATCTCCAAACCCGTCCCCGTCGACATCGCGATAAAGCGCCGTTGGCTCGGCACAGCTCTGATCGTCGATCGCGATGCAGGCGTTATCAACGAGAACGCTTCCCGAAGGACAAGGCCCCGAATCACATCCAGTCGCTCCAAGGCCGACTGAGGCTGCCACGCACCACGCGATCGCTATTCGAACTTCCACGACTAGAACTCCCCTCTCACCATCAGCCCGGCTCCCTGGGCCTGAATCTCGATCTTCGATCGCTTTGTCAGCGCCCACACCGGAAGAAAGGCCAGCGGGACACCGGCACTCAAGAGCAACACCCCTCGGTCGATCGATTCCTGACCCGAGATGCACGCCGTCGTGATCGTGAGATCGCGATCGCAGCGATCGGCGATCGCCATCTCCACAATGCCCCAGGTCAAAAGCCCAACCCCGGCCGCGCCCGCTCCCCAGACCCACGGCGGCAACCGTGAAATCGGTTCGTAGGTGAGCGCCTCACCCGCGGTGAGCAACACGGCCCCGAGGGGCGCCGCGAGCATCACACCGAGACGGGCGTCCTCCCAACGCTGGCGCGCCGACGCGTATTCAGGCGTCCCTGGGGTACTCTGCGCAAACTCGTTTCCCTTGTTCACGCGCCAGGCGTAGAGCCCGGCCGCGATCACGAGACTCGCCGCGCCCGCTCCGGCAAGCGTCCCGCCGACCGCTCTTCGCGTGCGACGCCGGCCGAACTCATGGCTCTTTGTGGCGCGTTTCTTCTCGCTCGGCTCGCGCACTTCAATGCGAAGGATCTGATCGACCGCGACGAGCGCACTTCCATCCGCCCGAAGGGGCACCGATCCCACTTCCCCCGCGTCACGGTCCACCCGCGCCATCTCGTACGGAGCCACGAGAATCACTGTGGTCACGCCCACCATTCGGGCGAGCCCCTGCGCATGTTGGGTCCCGTGTTCAGCGAACGCGTCTTCGGACGCGTAGAAGAGGTGCACCTCGGGATCGGTGCGCACCGCATCGTCGAGGGTCGGATCGATCCACAGGGTTTGATCGGAATGAAGCACGATTCGGTGCACCCTCCCCGGCCGGTCTTTGTCGCACTCGACTTGGACCCGGTACTCACCCGGAATGAGCTCCGCCATCATGAAGGGGGTCGTGCCGAGATGAAGGCCGTTCAGGCGGACCAAACATCCTTGCTCGGGGGACTTCACCTCCAGCGTCGCCGAGGCTTCGAGCTGCCGCTCCCGATCGATCTGCTCGATGATGCTTCGAACGGTCGGGGTGTGAAGCGTCATCGTGGGTTGGATCTGAGGCACCAGACGCCGACACTCGCGCGCCTGCTCCTCGGCCTGCGCGGTCTTCCCCGTCTCCCAAAGCCCCATCACGACGTAGAGGCAGGTATCGAGCACCGTCCTTGCCATCGCGGTCTCACGGTTCAGGGCTTCAATCGCCCGCTCACTCACCTCTTGGGCGGCTTTGAGCGACGCGGCCGCACGCGCATAGTCTTGATGCGCCAGGTGCTTGGTGGCGGCTTCCTTGTGGTCGAGCCACCGGTCGATGTCTTCGGCATCAAGCTCGATCGGCGCCGCGCTCGCACGCGCATCAAACTCCGCGGCCGTTTGTTCGACGCTCAGAAACTCGCCCTGACGTGCGCTACGGATCTGCGCGCTTCGTCGAAACGCTTCCGAACCACGTCCCGCGCTCTCGATGACGACGGGGATCACGACGCGAACTTCAAGGGGCTGCGCATGCACCGCAGACGCGATCGCCGCCCATCCGGCCCACGCCACCCAGATCGCCTTCAGCCCCTGATTTGTGAGGTAGCTTACATTCGTCCGAAGGCCCGTGTTCACGACTAGCACCTCGGCTCGAGGAGCCATCCTATGAACGCGGAGCCCCATCGCAACGGCCTCAACCCGTGACACTCGATCGGAGCCGGGGCAATCGCACCGAGACGCACAAACGGGAGCGCCGCGGTATCTAAGGAAATCCGGGCCTGATGCACGACATGAACCCCATCGTGAACGCACAGGACGGTCTGCTCCGCGGTCCGCGTCATCACCGCAATCTCCCCGGTCCCCAAAATTCGCACCGCGACGATGACGGCATCGGGCGCCGGGTGCCGTGCCACGCACGCCTGCGCAGGCTCGAGGATCGAGCCGAGTTGGTCGGCCCAGGTCGTGAGCTCGGGCGGCTCGTAGCGCACTTCGTCGGCCGCGCGCCGGTGCGCACAGCCCATTAGGCACAACAAAACTACCGCGAGACATCGCACTCGCGCTCCTTCTTTAAGACGGCTAGCCATTGATCGCCTCCACCACCGACCAGCCCATGAGCGCCGCCCAGCTCTGAAGCGTCACGTCGCGGACAGCGCTCAGGTTCGTGCCGCGTGCGAACCAGAGGTTGGCGGGTGCAAACACGATCTCCGCACCCTCGACCGCGCTTTGAAGTGCTGGCCAAGACACGAACTGCTCAAAGCAAACAAGCATCGCCACGCGATGTCCGAGGATATCGGCCACGCTCGAACCGAAGAGATCGCTTCGCACGTGCTCGGGTCGCCAAGGCGCCCACATTCCGAGGGGCGCCGGAAGCCGCTGTGGCCAAAACCCGGCTTCGCCCTCCCCCGCGATCCCAAGTCCATTGCGGCGCACGCCCTCACGCGCTTGGAGTGCGCCGACGAACAGCACCCGACCCGACTCCGCAGCCTGCGCTTCCCACAGCGCGGCGCCGCTCGGCGTCCATCGCCCCCCGCCGCCTTCCGGGAACAAGACGACCTTGGCCCCAGTGCGCGCCGCCACTTGACCCGACGAGATGGCGCGATCGTATCGCGCTTCTACGCCGACCTCGGTGAGCCGACCGTACCGCGTCGAGACGCCGACCCAGTCGCGATGAGCAACAGGCTCATGCCGCGCGCACGCCACCGCCGACACAACGAAGAACACCGCCAACCACCCGGGCCAGCTCCGCGCGCCCGGCGCAAACACGCTCAAGGTCAAAAGCCCAAACCCGAAGCAACCAAGCCCAGGCAGCAGAGCCGCGCCCGCGACCCAGGGATTGGACCAACTCACGAGCCCGAGCGGGGGCACCATGAGCACAAGCCCGAGCGCAGCGCCGCGCACCAGACGCGACACGGCGCTCACGGCGAATTGCTCCGACCAAAGAAAGCCCCACGGCAGCGCAAGGAGGGCGGCAGCACCGAGCCAGATCAAAATGGCCGTCCTCGAGGGGCCCGATTCCGACCCAAAGAACCTCGACGAGGCCGGAATCCATCCGACGCTCGCAGCCCCGTAGTAGGCCGCGCCGACACCCAAGGCTTCGAGTCGCGACCGGCTCCACCGCCAGAGCACAAGGACCAGCGCCGCAATCGGAAGATGTTCAAAGCGTCCACTCCACCCGATGGCGCCCGTCGCAGCGGCGCCGGCCCACAGCCCCAATCTCATCGCGTCCATAG
>JABDJF010000176.1 GCA_013002645.1 Myxococcales bacterium | reverse complement strand
ACGCAGAGCCTCGACGGCGGTCGCGACTGACGCATATGCCGTCATCAAGATGAACTCAGCCTGTGGCCTCACTCGCTTGCTCAGCTTCAGGACCTCGACGCCATCCGTATCCGGCATCCTAAGATCGCATAAGACAACATCGACCGGTTCAGCTTCGAGAATCTTCAGCGCGTCTAGGCCTCTCTCGGCCGTCAGCACGCGAGCGTCGCCCCGAAGGACCTTCTTCATGAGGCTGAGCATGTTCTTCTTGTCGTCCACGACGAGGACGGTGGGCTGTCTATCTTCTGTTTTACTCATGTTTGCTCCCCCCTCGGTTCCATGTTCGAGTCGGGAATTAGAACGTGGAAAGTCGCCCCGCGATCGGGGTTATTCTTCGCAGAGATCGTTCCGCCGTGGGCACGGACGATACTCATGCAGACGGCAAGACCGAGCCCGGAACCGCCGGAACGCTTCGTGAAGAAGGGCTCGAAGATCTTGGTCCGGTCCTCCGGAGCAATGCCGGGTCCCGTGTCCGAAATCGCGATGTGGTATCCTTCCTCCCCGACTCGACGTCCCGTAACCTCGATCGGTTGATCGGGTTCTGAGAAGTGAGCGGCATTGACGAGTAGGTTCCGAACGACCTGACGTAGTCGTCCAGCATCCACGAGCGCCTCGCCGGGCTCAGCGGTGAGGTGCACCAGTTGGCTGGACCCGTCGGCCGTCTCTCCGAACCGGCGAACCGATTCACGGAGCAACTGCTCCATCTCGACGTGATTAGGATGAAGCTCCGGGGCTCGCGCGAACGCGACGAGGTCTTCCGCGATGCGTTGGCAGGCCGAGGCTTCTTCGTCGAGAATGCGTAGCTCGTCCTCGAGCACGTTGATCGGGGACTCTGCCGTCATCGTCTTCAGATAGCCTCGGATGACCTGGATCGGATTGTTGACTTCATGCGCTACACCTGCCGCGAGTTGCCCGATCGCGGCCATCCGTTCGCTCTCAATGAGCCGCTTTTCACGCGCATCTAGCTCCTCAGCCATTCGATCAAACGCGATGGATACCGCCCGCAGCTCACCTTCACCCACGGGCCCCACTCGGCTTTCGAAGTCCCCGGATCCGAAGCGGCGCGCTGCAGACGCCAGGACCTCCAAGGGCTTCAGCACAGCAAGTCGCAGCCGGATGGTGAACACCACCGACAATGAGAGAACCAGAAGGACGCAAGTGGCGCCTGTCAGAAGTCCCGCGTTCGTCATTCGCGTAGCGGATGTGTGGTCCATCGCCATTCTCTGCTCGACGCTCCGCGCGATGAAATCAGCTTGTTTGGTCGCTCGTTGAGATAGTTCATCCGCCTGCTTGTGGTACTTCACGACGCTGGCCCTGTCGCCTCGGTTCATGGCGGGAACGAGGAACGCCTTGAAGACCTCATCGAGCGCGCGGCTCTCCTCAAGCACCTGAGCGACACGCCAGCGCTCGCTTTCTGGCACCAGCGGCTGGAGCGCTTCTCCGCCGCGCTGCACCTGCTCAAGCCATTCCTCATAGTGCTCGAGGTGGTGCGGATCCTGCTCAATTATCCAGTGCGCCTGGTGGATGTACTGCTCGCGGACGGACGTCGCGAAAACCAGGCTTTCTCTGATGGCCGTCTCGCCGGTCTGCATGTGGGCCACAAGACCGGCGACTTCTCCGATGAGAGCGATGAGCATGCCGCACATCGCGACGGCGACGATTGACACCAGCGCAAAGCTCACCGCCAAGCGGCGCGCGATCACTCGCTTCGGGCGGGGCTCTGCCACATCATGAGATTGGGTTTGGGGAGCTCTTGGCTTCATGATGACTCGTCCACGAGGTCATTCCGCTCTTCCTAATCGCACAAGTCATGCCATTGGTCCTGAGCTTGGAATTCGTTGAAAATTCAGCTCCTTATGCTGAAAGGAGCCTGAGGCTTGTGACCGCCTTAGACACCATTGTAACCGATCAGGTTACGGGTGGTGGGGGAACCGCTTCGATCTCCCGCGAACTCGGCCGTTTGTGCCATGGCACCCCTCTTGCTTCAGAGTCGCTTCGGAGAACGCATGGCCATTCCAAATGATGAGCACACATGCCCGATGCATCCAGAGGTTTCGCAGCCCGGAGCTGGTAACTGCCCGAAATGCGGGATGGCCCTGGAACCGGTTCAACCCGCACTGCCAGAAGCACGGGTCGAGTGGACCTGCCCCATGCATCCCGAGATCGTGCAGGACGAACCGGGGAACTGCCCGATCTGCGGCATGGCACTCGAGCGCCGCGACGTCTCGGTAGAAGACGGTCACGCAAGTCCCGAACTCGCCGACATGACTCGTCGCTTCTGGCTAGCGGCCGCGTTCACTGTTCCCCTGGTGGTCATCGCCATGGGCGACCTCATCCCCGGCGAGCCGATCTCACGGATGCTGTCTCCAAAGGTGCGCACTCTGCTGGAGCTTGCCCTCGCCACCCCGGTTTGTCTCTGGTCCGCTTGGCCGTTCTATGAGCGTTTCGCTCAATCGTTGAAGAACAAGAGCCTAAACATGTTCACGCTCATTGGGCTAGGCGTAAGCGTTGCCTACGGATACAGCATCGTCGCCGCCCTGGCACCCAACATCTTTCCCGCATCCTTTCGGGGCTCGGGCGGACAAGTCGCGGTGTACTTCGAGGCGGCTGGAGTGATTGTCACGCTGATCTTGTTGGGCCAAGTCCTTGAGCTCCGCGCACGCAGCCGAACCGGTGCGGCGATCAAAGAGCTTCTGGGCCTCGCGGCGAAGACGGCGCGTCGCATTCGGGACGATGGGAGTGACGAGGACGTCCCCCTGGAGTCTGTTCGTTTGGGTGACCGGCTGCGCGTGCGCCCCGGCGAAAAGGTGCCGGTTGACGGTGTCGTGCTCGAGGGCGCGAGCTCCATCGACGAGTCGATGGTGACCGGAGAGCCCATTCCAGTCGAAAAGCACGAGGGAGATCCAGTCATCGGCGCCACGATCAACGGCACGGGCATGATCATCATGAAAGCCGAGAAGGTTGGGGCTGAGACGCTTCTTTCCAGAATCGTCGCGATGGTGGCCGAAGCACAGCGGAGCCGCGCGCCGATCCAGAAGCTCGCCGATGTGGTGGCCGGCTATTTCGTGCCCATTGTGATCGGCGTTGCGATCCTCACGTTCATCGTGTGGGGACTAGTCGGCCCCGAGCCGCGCATGGCGCATGCGCTCATTAACGCAGTTGCCGTCCTCATCATTGCGTGTCCCTGTGCGCTTGGCCTTGCGACACCGATGTCCATCATGGTTGCCATGGGCAAAGGTGCGAGCGTCGGAGTGCTGTTCAAGGACGCCGAAGCGATCGAGGTGATGCGCAAAGTGAACACGCTCGTGGTCGACAAGACGGGCACGCTCACGGCTGGGAAACCAACACTCGTCACCATGGAGACTGTCGCCAGCTTCGATTCAGACGAACTACTCAGCGCTGCGGCCAGCCTGGAACGCGGAAGCGAACACCCCTTGGCAGAAGCCATCGTGACGGGCGCCGTAGAGCGAGGCATCTCGCTCTCGCGCGCGGAAACCTTCGAATCTCTCACAGGTCAGGGTGTGGTCGGCCGCGTCGACGGCCTCGCTGTAGCGCTCGGCAATAGGAAGTTGCTGGAGCACCTTGGCGCATCCCCGGGGCGACTCGCAGAGCGGGCGGACAGCCTACGCGGCCAAGGACAGACCGTGATGTTTGTCGTGGTCGACGGAGCGGTCGTTGGGATTCTCGGTGTGGCGGATCCGATCAAGGAAAACACATCGGATGCCATCGCCGCCCTGCATGCGGAGGGGGTGCGTGTCGTGATGCTGACAGGCGACAATCGCAAGACCGCCGACGCGGTCGCCGCAAAGCTTTCGATCGATGAGGTCGTTGCCGAGGTGCTGCCTGACGAGAAGGCTGCGGCGATAAAGGGTCTCCAGGAGGGCGGAAACGTCGTGGCGATGGCCGGCGACGGGATCAATGACGCGCCCGCGCTCGCGCAGGCCCACGTCGGCATAGCGATGGGTACCGGTACCGACGTTGCGATGGAAAGTGCTGGGATAACGCTTGTGAAAGGTGACCTCCGAGGGATTGTCCGCGCCCGGACGCTAAGCCGGGCGACCATGGCGAACATCAAGCAGAACCTGTTTTTCGCGTTCGTCTACAACAGCCTCGGCGTTCCGGTCGCCGCAGGCGTTCTCTATCCATTCTTCGGCTTGCTCCTTAGCCCGATGATTGCCGCGGCTGCCATGAGCTTCAGCTCTGTCTCCGTGATTGC
>JABDJF010000170.1 GCA_013002645.1 Myxococcales bacterium | reverse complement strand
CGCCGGAGGAGCCCTCGATCATCGTCTACACTTCCGGAAGCACGGGCCGGCCCAAGGGGGTCATGCACAGCTTCGGCGCAATCGCCGAATCCGTGAAGGGGGCGGAACAGATCTTCCACGCAACTCCAAACGACCGTATGTTGTCCTATCTTCCGCTCGCACACGTGTTCGAACGATTTTGTGTGGAAACGCAGGGGCTGCACACCGGGATGCAGCTCTTCTTCGCCGAGTCGCTGGATACGTTCGTGGCCGACCTCAATCGCGCTCAGCCCACGATCTTCGTTTCGGTGCCGCGGCTGTGGTTGAAGTTCCAGCTTGGGATATTTCACAAGCTTCCGCCGGAGAAGCTCTCGCGGCTTCTACGCATCCCGCTGCTCAACCGGGTGATCAAGAAGAAGGTCCTGACCGGCCTTGGTCTGCAAAACGTTCGAATCGCGGCCAGTGGCTCGGCGCCGATTCCTCCGGATCTGATTCAGTGGTACCGCAATCTGGGCCTCGAGCTCCTCGAAGGCTACGGGATGAGCGAGGATTTCGCGTACTCCCATGCGACCTACCCTGGCCTCGGCCGCGTTGGCTACGTGGGCAGCCCGATGCCCGGGGTCGACGTGAAGATCAGCGACGAAGGCGAGATCCTGATCAAGTCACCCGGCAACATGATGGGCTACTACAAGCAGCCCGAGATGACGGCCGAGTGCTACACCGATGAAGGCTACTTTCGCACGGGCGACCGCGGCGAGCGTGATGAAGAAGGTCGACTCAAGATCACGGGCCGCGTGAAGGAGCTCTTCAAGACCAGCAAGGGCAAGTACGTCGCTCCCGTCCCGATCGAGAACCTGATCAACAACAGCGCCCACATCGAAATGTGCTGCGTCACCGGATCGGGCCATCCGCAGCCGTTCGCCCTGGTGCTCCTCGCTGAAGAGCTCCGCCCAAAGCTGAGCGACCAGGCTGTGCGTGAGCAGATTCAGGCCGAGCTCGAGTCACTCCTGAAGCAGGTCAACCAAGAGGTCGAGGCCTTCGAGCGCCTTCAGTTCGTGACCGTCGTGAAAGATCCTTGGCTGATCGAGAACGGCTTTCTCACGCCGACGATGAAAATGAAGCGAAGCATGCTCGAAGACACCTACGGCCCCCAAATGGACCAGTGGTACGGCGTGGGTCAGAAGGTGGTCTGGGAGGCGTAGCCGGCGTGCGCCAGAGTTCGCCTTCCATGGACGAACAGCCCGTTTACGATGTCCTGATCGCCGGCGCCGGCCCTGCTGGAGCCACCGCGGCGTACTTTCTCGCCAAGGGAGGAAAGCGGGTCGCACTCCTCGAGAAGGCGACCTTTCCGCGGGACAAGCGCTGCGGTGATGCTTGGTGCGAGCCCGCGCTCGACATCCTGGAGGAGATGGGGGTCATCCAGCAGCTCGACGCCGAGGGCGCGGTGCAATGGGTTCGGTCCGGTGGCTTGGTGTCACCCTCGGGGCTGAGCTTCACGAGCCCCGATGAAGGTGAGCGCGAGGCAGCGCCGCGCGTGGCCGCAATCCGACGGATGGTTTGCGATGAACGCATCGCGCGAGCAGCCGCAGGGGTGGGCGCAGCGCTGATCGAGGGTGCCGCAGTCAGCGAAGTGAAGCTCGGCGATGGGCGATGGGCGGTGCGATGCAAGGACGGCCGGCGGTTCACCGGTCGATGCCTGATCGCCGCCGACGGCGCCAAGAGCAAGATCGCGCGCTCGCTCGGTGTCGTGACGACCGGCGCCAATAGCGTTGCGAGCCGGCAGTACATCAAGGGAGGGACACACCGATTTAGCAGTGATGGCGTCCTGCTCTATCCGCCCTACGTGCTGCCAGGCTATGTCGCGCTCTTTCGGCACTCGAACGGAGACATCGATCTCGGCTGCTATGTCCTTCCCGGAGGCCGCGTACCGCTGACGAAGCTGAAGCCGCTGCTCCAAACCGAAGTGGCAGCCGACCCCTACGTACGCGCAGCGCTAGGCGACCACGCCGAGCCGCTGGAGCCGCCCGGCCTGTCGCCCCTTCGCCTCGGCGGTGAGCCAACAACGCATGGGGAACGACTCCTCGTGTTGGGCGACGCCGCCGGACAGACCGATCCACTGACCGGCGAAGGAATTCATACAGCGATGGTCGCAGCGAAAATCGCAGCGCGGCTGCTCCACGAGGCGTTCGATGAGGGCGACCTCAGCGCGCGGCGGCTCTCGGCCTACCATCGCGCATGGATGCAGAATTTCGGCCGCGACTTCTGGATATCAGCCGCTGCTGGCCGGGCGATCCAGCGCTTCCCCGTTCTCTTGGACACCGCCGCGATCGCGGCCCAGCGCCGCGGAGCGAGCTTCATGGATGACTTCGGCGCGGCCATGACCGGAGTGAAACCCAAGTCGCTTTTCCTCTCACCTCGGATGTCGATTCCCCTCGGGGCGGCGTTGCTCGGACTCCTGAGCTCGCGCGCACGTACGAAGTATGCGTCGGGACCGCGCGCCGAACCGACGCACGATTTCAGCTTCGCGATGAACGCTCTCCAGACGATGGCCGGTGGCGCGCGATGAAGCTCTTCTTGCTGCGACTGCTGCTCGGGCTCGCCGTCTTGATGGCGACCTTGACCATCGTCCTCCACCTTCGGTACGGGGGTGGCGAACCGTATCCAGACCTGAGCGGAACGCCGCTCTTCGACGAAGGCACGATCGAAGTCGTAGTGACCAGCGACGAGCCGATTGGAAACCTCGCTGTGTCCGAAGACGGACGCGTGTTCTACACGATTCATCCAGAGAGCCGACCGAGTGGCGCGAAATTGCTCGAGTGCGTCGATGGGGCGCCGAAGCCCTTTCCGAGCGAAGAGGCGCAGGCGCAATTCGAAACGCCGCTCGGAGTCGCCATCGATCGACAAAACCGGCTATGGACGATCGATCATGGCAACCACGGCACGGGGCACGCCCAGCTCCTGGCATTTGACCTCGGTACGGGCGGGATCGTCCACGAACACGTGTTTGATTCCTCGGTGGCGCAGCTGGGCTCGTTTCTGCAGGACCTGCAGGTCGACTCTGCCGGCAAACAGCTCTTCATCGCCGACGTGAGCTTCTGGCGAAAGAACCCGGGCTTGATCGTGTACGACGTCGAGCGCGACAGGGCGCGGCGAGTCTTGGATAGCGACGCTTCGGTGTCCGCACAGGACTGGCTGATTCGAAACCCGACCAAAGACATGACGTTTTTCGGCGGTCTCGTGGTGCTCAAGCCTGGTGTAGACGGGATCGCGATCAGTCGCGATGACGCGTGGATCTATTACGGTGCGATGGCGCACGACACCATGTATCGCATCAAGGTCGCCGACCTGCTCGACGATTCGCTCAGCGATGGAGCATTGGCAGCGAGGGTTCAAGCGCTTGGCCCAAAACCGCTCAACGATGGGCTGAGCACCGACCTCGATGGGAACTTGCTGATCACCGACGTCGAGCACGGGGCGGTCATCCGAATGACACCTAAGGGTGAGCTGACGACGCTGGTTCGCAGCGACAAAATTCGCTGGGCGGATGCCTTGAGCTACGGCCCCGACGGATGGCTCTACGTCGCCGACAGTGCGATTCCCGAGCAAATGCTGAAATCGAAGACACATATCCGAGCCAAGGCCCCGTACTATATCTTTCGCTTCAAGCCGGGCATCGCCGGCGTACCTGGGCAGTAGCGCGGTATGAGATGACGCGACGGCGGACACGACCGGACGATTCGGGCAAGCCCGGTTACATCACGCCGGAGGGATACCGGCGTTTCGAGGAGGAGGCCGACCGCCTTTGGAATGTCGATCGCCCGAAGATGGCAAAGGCGGTGCAGGTTGCGGCGGCCGAAGGCGACCGGTCCGAAAACGCGGAGTACCAGTACAGCAAACAGCGCCTCGCCGCGATCGATCGGCGACTTCGCTTTTTGGGGCAGCGGCTCGAGGTGCTGACCATCGTCGACGAGCAGCCGCCGGACGACGGCCGGGTCTACTTCGGAAGCTGGGTGACGATTGAAGACGAGGACGGCGAAACCCAGACTTATCGCATCGTCGGGCCCGACGAAATCGACGCCCGGAAGAAGTGGATCAGCATGGAGTCACCGGTCGGGAAGGCCCTGCTCTCGCGCGAGCTGGGCGACGAAATCACGCTTCGCCGCCCAAAGGGGGAGGCGAGCTGCGAGATCATCGAAGTGCGCAACGGGCCGCCGACGTGAGAACACGCGGCGCGGTCGAGAGCGCGCCGCGGGCGCACTGGACCACCGGACGACGAAGAGCCCGGTTCTCGGTCCCAAGGACCCCGATGACGCAGCGCGCAAACGCCCAGAATTTTTGCGGAAAGTGACAGCGCACGAGTTGCACCTGCAGCGGCCGGTGTCAGTCTGTGGACTTCCTAGTGCGGCAAACTAGATACGAAGAAAATCGGGGCCCGAGGCAGGCGTCTCGCGCTCGCACAAACACTGCGCATTCGCAGCGTGCATCTGCATACCTGCGACGCACGGCGCATGCCCTGTTTCATCAAAACGGAAGAGCTCATCATGGCACACAGCAGTAGCCTTGACGCGGAATCGCTGCGCCTCGTTCTCGACTCCCTCGACGATTTCGCCAAAGCCAAACTGAGCGACGAGACACTCCTCGAGCTCGACGAAAAAGACATCTTTCCAGAGGAGCTCGTGCGCGCGATCGGAAGCGACGAGCTCGGTGTCCAGCTGGTGTTCATCCCCGAGGAGCATGGTGGGATGGGCGGCGGAGCCTTCGACGTGTATCGGGTCTGCGAGGCGATGGCCCGGATCGACGTCGGCCTCGCGACAGGGGTCCTGGCGACTTTTCTCGGCAGCGATCCCATCGTGTTCGGCGGAACGCCGGAGCAAAAAGACCACTGGCTGAGCCGTATCGCCGAAGAAGGTTTGTTGATGGCCTACGGGGCGACCGAACCCGCGGCGGGAAGCGACCTCGCATCGCTCAAGACGGTGGCGGTGCCCGTCGAGAAGGACGGCCAGGTCGTCGGCTACGAGATCACCGGGACCAAGCAATGGATCTCGAATGGCGGGCATGCCGATGTGTACACCGTGCTTGCGAAGGCGCCGGCTGGTCCCACTTGGTTCGTCGTCGAGCGTGGCGCCGAAGGCTTCTCCGCGGCGAAACCTGAAGACAAGCACGGCATCCGGCTGAGCAACACCACCGCGTTGGTTCTCGAAAACGTCTTC
Organism: Myxococcales bacterium; assembly: GCA_013002645.1. Classification (GTDB taxonomy): domain Bacteria; phylum Myxococcota_A; class Polyangia; order Polyangiales; family Houyiibacteriaceae; genus SG8-38. Next base: position 2,224 of record JABDJF010000170.1, on the reverse strand, counting down.
GTCGACGCCGGTCAGCTCGTTGGGCTCGAGGAAGGCCAAGGGTTGCAACAGGCGCAGCTCGTCTTTGGTTTCACGCGATTGATGGTGGCCGCGTTTGGACTCGGCGCGGGCTGGGCTGCCCTCGATCGGACGATCGAGTACTCGACCGAGCGGATTCAAGGTGGCGCGCCACTATCGGAGAAACAGGGCTACACGCACAAGCTCATCGTGCCGCACGCGGTGCGCCTCGAGGCGGCGCGCGCATACATCGAGCAGACGGCAGAAGCCATCGACAAGGGCGGCGACGAACTGCTGAACACCGAGGGCGCCATCGCCAAGTACCTCGCCAGCGAGTCGGGCAATGCGGCGGCAGACGCGGCCATTCAAGGGCACGGCGGCTACGGATATACCAAAGAGTACATGGTCGAGAAGATCAAGCGTGACGTTCGAATCACCACGATCTACGAGGGCACCTCCGAGATCATGGAAATGACGATCGGGCGCGACCGCTGGCAGCACCACCTCAAGACGCGCGGCCAGCACTATCACGACCTCGGGCGGCGGCTCGAAGGGGTGCACAGCGAGCACCCGAAGGTCGGCGCCGACATCGCAGCGCTTGCAGCACATGCGCTTGCGGAAGTCATGGAACGGGCGCGCGACAAACGTCTCACGCGCAATCAGCACGTCTTGTTTCGGATCGGCGAGCTTGCCTCCTATGTCGAGGGAGCTGCGGCGTTCGCGAGGCGCGCGGTTCGAGCAGAGCTCGATGAGCTCAATCCGAAATCGCCGCGGCGGTTCTCCCCTCAGGCCGTGGCGGCCATGTCCCGGGTTTTCGCGCGCGAGGCCGCGCAGCGGGTCGCCGTGGACGGCATGCGCTGGGTCATCGGCGCAGAGGATGCCGGCAGCGCGGACGCCCGGTCGCTCGAAACGAGCGCGGGCCTGTCCAAAATTTATGCAGCCCAGGCGGGGTTGATCGAAGACATGAATCAAGTGGGGGATGCGCTCTACGAGCGCCCCTGAACGACGAGAGAGCCCGCAGATGCGAGATCAAGTACATCGAGCCATAGCTATCGTCGGAGTCGGCGCAGTCCTTCCAGATGCGCAAAACGCCAGGGAATTCTGGGACAACATCACGACTGGGCGTTACAGCATTTGCGAGACGCCCGTCGACCGCTGGGACCCGGCGCTCTACTACGACGCCGACCCCAAGGCGCCGGACAAGACCTACTCGAAGATCGGCGGCTGGGTTCGCGAGTTCAATTGGGAGCCACTGAAGTGGAGGCTTCCGATTCCCCCGAAGGTCGCCGAGGCGATGGATCTCACGCAGAAGTGGTCGATCATGTCGGCACGAGAGGCGCTGATGGATTACGGCTATCCGGAGCGCCCGCTCGACGGCGATCGAACCGCGGTGATCCTCGGGAACGCGATGGCCGGCGATCAGCACTACAAGACCGCGCTTCGCATCTTCTTTCCCGAGTTCACTCGTGAGCTCGACGGAGCCCCGAGCTTTCAGGCGCTTCCGAACGAGGTCAGAGCCGCGATCGTCGACGAAACGATGGGACGGGTGCGGGAGCACTATCCGAGCATCAGCGAGGACACGATGCCCGGCGAGCTTGCGAACATCATCGCAGGCCGCGTGGCGGCGGTTTTCAATTTCCACGGCCCCAACTTCACCGCAGATGCGGCTTGCGCCTCGGCGATGGCCGCCTTCAGCGCCGCCATCTCGGGGCTCGAAGAAGGGGACTACGACGCGGTCTTGACCGGCGGCATCGACAGCAACATGAGCGCGTCGAGCTATACGAAATTCTGCAAAATCGGCGCGCTCTCGGCGACCGGAACGCGGCCCTACGACGAAGGCGCCGATGGCTTCGTCATGGGCGAGGGCGCCGCGGTGTTCCTCTTGAAGCGCCTGGAGGACGCGGAAGAAGCCGGGGACAAGATCTACGCCGTGGTTCGGGGAGTTGGCGGGGCGAGCGACGGGAAAGGCAAAGGAATCACCGCGCCCAACCCGATCGGACAGAAGCTCGCGATCGAGCGCGCTTGGGTGCATGCCGGCGAAGATTTGGCGACGGTTAGCCTGATCGAAGGCCACGGAACATCGACGCGGGTTGGGGACGTGGTCGAGGTGCAGAGCATGGTCGATGCCTTTGCCAATGCGGGCCTGCCCAACTCGAGCATTCCGATCGGCTCGGTGAAGTCGAACATCGGTCACCTCAAAGGAGCGGCTGGCGCTGCGGGGATGCTC